>NZ_JBHXQN010000019.1:115522-140656 GCF_042717785.1 Streptomyces sp. NPDC058619 | reverse complement strand
CGCCTCGAACAACTCCGCAAGCGTCCCCGCCGGCACCTCGGTAGCCGTGTCGTTCCACTCCACCAGCAACCGCCGACGCTCAGCCTCGTCCAGCAGATCGGCTCGACCGACAGGGTCGGTGGCTGGTGCGGCGGCGAGCCAGTGAACGACGTTCAGAAAGCGCCGCAAGACGTCGGCGGTGGACGCCGCTTCGTGGAGATCCGGATTGACGTCGACGTTGATCTGGAGGCCGGACCGGTCGTAGACGTCGATCCGCATGCCGTCCACAGGGCCGGTGGCGAGGTTGTGCGCGGTGACGGGAAGGTCGCCGAATTGCAGGTCGTAGTCGAACGCCATGACATTGATGTGGAGACCGCACAGAACGCGGTCGACCATCTTCAGGTCGCGGAGGATCTCCTCGTGGCGGTAGCGCCCGTGGCGCAGACCCTCGCGAACCGCGCGGGAGGTCTGCCGGACGGCATCGGCCACCGTGGTCCACGGATCGAAGGTCACCCGGATCGGGAGGACGTTAGAGGTCATGCCCGGGATGCCGGCCTCGCGGTACCCCGATCGTCCTCGTACAAGGACTCCGATGACCACGTCACGGGCTCCGGTGGTCCGGTGTTCGTGGACGGCCGCGGCGGTGATCAGCAAGCCGGCGAGGTTGGTCTTCAGACGGCGCGCGGCCGCCTTCAGGGCTGCGGCCTCCTGCGCGCCGACACCATCAGCTGTGCGGACGGGAGCGCGCTGGGAGCGTGGGCCCACGTGAGCAGCGCCAGCGAGAACGTCGTCGGGCAGGCCCGCCAGGGTGTCGTTCCAGTACTGCCGGTCCTGCTCGATCTCGGAGGACGAACGATAGGCACGTTCGGCATCGAGGAGCACGGAAACCGGCCCGAGGGCGCCGTCGTTCAGGTCGCGGTCTTCCAGGAGGGCGTTGTAGATGTCAGCGCCGCGAGTGGCGAGCACCGCGCCGCCCCGCCCATCCATGACGAGGTGGTGCGCGCTGGCAAACCAGAAGTGCAGGTTCTCAGCGAGCTTGATGACGGCTTGGGACGAGAGCGGGCCTCCATCGAGTTCCGCTGGGCGGCGCAGGTCTGCGCGCATCCACTCCTCGGCGGCCGCACGCGGGTCGGACTCGTCGCTGAGGTCGACGACCTGGATGGGGTAGTCCCGCTCGTCGTGCACGTACTGCCAAGGAGTTCCGTCGATGACACGGATGCGCAGCCGCAAGCTTTCAGCCTCGTGCAGCCTGCGCCGGGCAGCTTCCACCAGGAGTTCGGGCTTGACCGCGCCGCGGATCTCCAAGTATTCGGCAGAGTGGAAGCCTCGGTTTTCGGGAGCGAGTTGCTGCGCGTACCACACCGCCAGCTGACCAGTCATCAGTTCCCGGAGCCCAGCCTCGGATGTAGACATACCCGCATACTCCAATCGGTTCGCGTCATCGACTGGAACAGCAGGGGCCCGCCTCCGTCAGGGCGTGCCGCATTACCGCCCAGCCCTCTGGATCAAGGCTTTTACCTGGTGGTTCACGCTGAATGGCGACCTCGCCCAGCAACAGGGCAGGTGGGTCCGTCACACCGCCGCCGGGAGCAGGCGTCCGATCGCGGACCGCTCCGGGCCGTAGGGCCCCGGCACACGCCCGGGACCGGTGTCTGCCGGTCCCGGACCGTGGCCTTGGGGACTACTTCCCTTCCATGGCCGCGATCAGGCTATTGGGACGCAGGTCGGTCCATGTCGTCTCGACGTAATCGAGGCACTCCTGGCGCGAGGCCTCCCCGAAGGCCTTCTCCCAGCCGTCGGGTACGTCGACAAACACCGGCCACAGCGAGTGCTGGCCCTCTTCGTTCACCAGGACCAGGTAGTTGGCATCGGGGTCATCGAACGGATTCGTCATCGCGTTGTCCTCTCTGGGCAATGGCATGGACGCATGGTCAGTGGACTTCACCAACGCATTTCCGGCCGACGGAAGATACATGTCGGCAACTTGTCGTGGTGATGGGCGGGCCCGGAATCCACATACCGTCCCGCCATCTCACGGGACATCACGACTGCGGTGGTGATCCACTATGACGCAGGGTCGTGCGGTTGCTCAACGTCTGGACACGCACTGCCCGCACGCCCCCCTACCTGCGGCTCTCTGAGAGCTACGCACAGTTCAACTGTGTCCATGCGTCAGTTGAACATCTGCTCGGACGGCGTGCTCTTGACGGCTTGCGAAAGGTCGTGCCAGCGTGAGACTTGATTGGGGGAATTTCATTCGCACCGCTGCCTAACTCCGCGGACGGAGTCGATGCCGGCCGACTACGCCAAGAGCGATCCGTCGCGCACCAGCCGTTCATCCGCCGCTCTTTCGGCGCGTACCCAACTCCTCGATCGAGTTCGTTTCTTCTGTTCCGGGGTCCAAGAACACGTGTGAGGCATCCGTATGCGCAGTGAGCCGGGCGAGCAGCCGGAGATCAATCTGGTGGATCCCACGCTCTATTCGGACGGCAACCCGTTTGTCCAGTGGCGGTGGCTCCGCGACAACGAACCCATGTACTGGCACGCACCCACGGAGCTACCCGGCTTCTGGGCACTGACCCGGTACGAGGATGTACGCACGGCCTACCGGGACTCCGAGACCTTCAGCTCGGCCCAGGGAATCCTCCTGCGGCCGACCGACCACGGCGCCGACCCCGGGGGCGGGCGCACCCTTGCCCTCACCGACCCTCCCCGACACCGACAGCTGCGCGGCCTGGTCGACTCATGGTTCGCGGTGCGGTCGGTGCGCGAGCTTGAGGCGGAGATGCAGGACGTGGCCCGCACCGTGGTCGACTCCGCTCTGGAACGCGGCAGCTGCGACTTCGTGACGGACATTGCCGCGCGCGTGCCGCTGTACGTGATCTGCAAAATGATGGGTGTCCCGGACTCCGACTGGGAGCGTCTCTACACGCTGACGAGTCAGGCCTTCGGTGCTGGCGACCCGGCCACCCGCAGGTTCGCCCATCTGGAGATCATGGGGTACTTCGAGGAGCTGCAGGCAGAGAAGGCGGACGATCCGGCCGACGACCTGGTGAGCGTGCTGGCCACGGCGAGCATCGACGGCGCCCCCCTCAGCACCGAGGACATCATCCTCAACTGTAACAACCTGCTCGTCGGCGGTACCGAGAACACGCGCATCGCCGCCTCCGGGGGCATGCTGACGCTCCTGGAGCACCCCGAGCAGTGGCAGCACCTCTCGGAAGATCCGTCACTCCTGCAGCCGGCCGTCGAGGAGATCCTCCGCTGGACCTCCACCGCCACGCACATCATGCGTACGGCGGTGCGACCAGTGGAGATTCACGGGCGCCGCGTAGAGGTGGGCGACCGGGTCACCTTCTGGCTGCCCTCGGCCAACCGGGACGAGCGGATCTTCGAGAATCCGGACCGGTTCGACATCACCCGCAAGCCCAATCGGCACCTGGCTCTGGGCTTCGGTGAGCACTTCTGTATCGGCAGCATGCTGGCGCGGGCAGAACTGCGTGTGCTCTACCAGGAGTTGTTGACCCGGTCAATCCGGGTAGAGCTCGACGGCGAGCCGAAGCTGCTGGATTCGATCGTGGTGAACGGGCCGGAGCGATTGCCCGTCAAACTGACCGCAGCGTGAGCGCTCCTGTCCGACTGTTCGGCCCCGCCGCAGAGCGAACGCCCCGGCCCCCGAGAGGGGGCCGGGGCGTTCGCTCTGCGGTGCGACATCCGCAGGCACACGGATACCTGAACCCTGTGATCAGCTGTGCCGGTCCAGCAGTTCGGTCGACGAGGCGGCGGAGAAGCGCCCGACCTTCTCGATGACATCGGAGCTGTACAGGCGCAGCGACTGCTGAAGCGCGAACTCGGCCATGTACTGGCGGAACGCCTCGGGCGACTCCTCGGCGAGGTTGAGCATCCGGCGGTTGGCGAGAACTGCGGAGCCCTGGAAGCGCTCGACGGCGCGTTCCACGGCGGCCTCTAAATCGCCGTGATCGTGGACCTCGTCGATCAGCAACCCTGCGTCGGGTTCGCGGGCGAAGATTCGCCTGCCCTCCAGGATGATCTGCCGGGAACGACGGGGGCCGACCGCCCGCGTCAGCCGGTAGTTGGCGGCTCCGGGGATGATTCCTTCCTGCGCGGCGGGCAGGGAGAGGTAGGCGTCCGCAGCGGCGATCACATGGTCGAAGGCCAGCAGAAGCTGGCAACCACCACCGATGGCAAAGGTGTCGACCACACCGATCCACGGCTTCTCGATGCTGCGAGGCCGCCAGGCCGAGCCGTCGTCGGTCAGGACGCCGCGCACCAGCTTGTGGATGTAGCCGAGTTCGCGGCGCAGGAGGAAGTCGGTCAGGGAGATGCCGCCACCGTGCAGTGTCTTCAGATTGATGCCGGCGCTGAAGACGCGCCGTCCCCGGTATCGGGGGTGGGTCATCTCACCGCCGCGTACCAGGCCGACTTGCACGGCCGGGTCGAGGAGGGCGAGGTCGACCGCGGTCTCCATGTCGTCAACCTGCTGGTTGTCCTCCGCGTTCAGCGAGTCCTCGCGGCACAGGGTGAGGCGGGCCACGGCCCCCGTGCGTTCCAAGCGTACGGAGGTGAGTTCGGCCTTGCCGGAGCGGCTGAACTCGGGGAGTAGGGCGAGGGCGCGGGGAGTTGGGCGCAGCATCGCGTCGAGCAGGTGCGGGCCTGCGTGCGGCGAGCGCAGGACGTGCTGCAGGAAAATGCCCTGGTCGATCTCGCGGCCTTCCTTCTGGGCCTGCGGCCGGGCACGCTCGTCGATCAGCTGTTCGTCGGTGGGTACGAGGCCGGGGAAGGCCTCGGCCGCGACACGGGCGAGTTCGGTCACCCTCAGATGTCGGTTGCGGCCGGCCGTGAGTTCGTCGTAGACGGCGTCCACGTGGGTCTCCAGGAACGCGGCGCGCAGCGTGCGGGTGGCATCGATCGCCGCCCAGGCGAGGGCGCGATGCTCCGGAGACCGGTGCTCCGGTGCGGGTAGGGCGTGCAGTTCCTCGTCGGTGTGCTGCACCGCGCGGGCGATCACCGTGCGCGCCTGGTCCAGGCCGGCCCGCACGGCTCGCAGGTCGTCGGCGGTCGTCATGCCGCAGCCTCGGCGCCAGCCCGGCGCAGGGTGAGGTCACAGGCCGCCAGGTGGGCGCCGAGGGCCTCTTCGAATCCAGTGCTTGTGGCGTCGAACATCAGCTGGCGGCGGATCGCCAAGTCGCTGCCGGAGAGAGCAGCGGTGCGCCCGGTAAACCGGGCGAGGCTGCTTGAGACGTCGTCGCTGACTTCGTTGATCAAGTGCAGGGCGAGGGCCTCAGCGGCCTCGATGGGAATACCGAACAGCAGGGCCCGGCGGATCGCAGCGGCGCTCGCTGCGTGGTTGGCGAGTCGGTACAGGGCCATGCCCGGCCACAGGGTGCCGTCGGCCGGGGTCATCGTCAGGCGAACGGATCCGGTGGCGATGCGATAGTCGGTCGCCAGGAGCGCGTCGAGGGCGAGACCGCCGCAGTCGCCGTCGGCCACGGCGATGGTTGCGGCGGGCAGGCGCTCGAGCCGCCGCAGCGCGCGCTCCCACTTGCTGACCGGGGCCACCGTCAGGTCATCGGTCCATGGCGCGGTCGGGGCACCGGAGACCTGAACGATCACGTGGCCCTGTCCGGCGCCGTCCTCGGCACGGTCACAGACGGCAGTGACGGCCGCGATGACGTCGGCGGACAGGGGCTTGGTTCCATCGATCCGCAGGACCAGGGCGTCGGCCTCGGGCTGCGCGTCGATCTCGGAGATAGTGTTCATGACACCGTTCATCTGCTCGTTGTTCACCATTGCACCAGCGCTGTTTCGATGGTCGAGCCGGGGCCCATGGTCATGAGGACGCCGTAGTCGCCGACTTGAACGGCCCCTTCCTGGAGCAGCCGTTCGTAGGAGAACAGGAACGAACCGCTCGACAGGTTTCCGTAGTCACGCAACACGCCGGTGGTGTGGCGTACGTCGTGGCGGGTGAGGCCGAGGTTGATGCGGACCGCGTCGACGACCTTCTTGCCGCCGGAGTGCACGAGCCAGTGGCGGATCTCGCTGCGGCGCAGTCCGGCCCCGTTCAGGAGACGGTCAACGACCTGTTCGGCGTTGGCACCGACTACGTAGGGGACCTGCGGGTCCAGATAGAAGCTGAACCTCCCCTGCTCGTCGTCCCAGTCGTAGCGCATGGCGCCGATGGCGTCGGGGATCAGATGGCTGGCGAAGCCCAGGATCCGCGGGCCGCCGGGTGCGGCGGGCACGTCGGCCGGGGGGTAGGAGGTGTCGGGGGCATCGGCCATCAGGACTATCGCGGCGGCGCCGTCGCCGAAGAGGCTGTTCACCACCGCGGTGCGCAGGGTGTCGTCGATCAGATAGGCGGCCGAGCAGGCTTCCGTACACAGCATGACGGCGACCTTGCCGGGGTTGGCTACTGCCCAACTGGCCGTGGCATTGAGCGCATTGAGCCCGGCGTTGCAGCCCATGCCGACGACGTCGACGCGGCTCGTCCGCGTCGGGATGCCCAGGTCTCGGATGAGGTGGGCGCTCAGGCCTGGGGTGAGGAAGCCTGTGGTGGTGGTACAGCACAGGTAGTCGACGTCGGTGACATCAAGGCCGACGTTGTCCAGGGCGGCCCGCACAGCGCGGCCTCCCATGTCGAGGGCGAGGCGCTTGTGCTTGGTGAGGAGTTCGCCCTGGACCTCGCTGCGCAGGGCGCCGTCGGCGTCCCGTGGCGGGAGAGTGAGGAAGCGGCGTTCGATCGCGCTGTTGAGGAAAACCGAGCGGACCTTGGCATCCTCGATGGCAAAGAGATCGAGCACTTCGCGCTGGGTGTAGGAGTGCTCGGTGGTGGCGGTGGCGACCCCGGCGATCCGGGCGGCGCCGGCGGTCTTGCCACGGCCCGGGTCCAAGGCGTCCAGGACGCCTGTGCCGGAGTCTGTCAGGTAGGCGGTCATCGATACTTCCACCCCCACATACGAGGCCTGCTGCGGTTACGGGACTGTGCTGTCGACACGCTGATCACTTTCCGGTGGGCGATGGACACGGACAGGTCGGGCCGCGGTCAACCGCGGCCCGAGGCCTCAGCTCTGATGAAGTGCGCGAGCCGGGCGATGCCCTCGACGATGTCGTCGTGGGTCAGATAGCTGATCGAGAGCCGGAGGCTGCGGTCTCCGCCGCCCTGAGGATGGAAATAGGACATGGGCGTCCAGATGACGCCGTGCTCCTCCGCAGAGCGCACCAGTGCGGCGTTGTCAGCAGGAAAGGGAACGTCGAGGCCAAGGAAGAATCCGCCCCCGGGCTCGTTCCAGCGCACGCCGAGTGCCACCCGATCCCGCTCGGGGAAGTTCGCGTCGAGCTCCCTGAGTACGGCCCTCATGGCCGCGCCGTAATGGGCGGAAGTCTCGGTGTTGAGGTCCGAGGTCCGTCCGTCGGCGGCGAGCAGCATGCCCCCCACGACAGCCTGGGCCAGCGGCGAGGTGTTCACGGTCACCATGCTCTTGAGCTTGGTGAGCTCGTCGGCCAGCAGGCCGGCGCTGCCCTCGCGGTCGACGACGGGCTGATCGGCGACGACGAACCCCACCCGGGCGCCGGGAAACAGGGTCTTGGAATAGGAGCCGAGGTGGACCACGCGCTGGTGCTGGTCGAGTGACTTGAGGGTCGGCACCTGCTGTCCGGGGCTGACGAGCCGATAGGGGCTGTCCTCCAGGACCAGGATGTCCTCCCGGGCGGCCAGGTCCAGCAACGACTGTCGTTCCTGGAGTGACATGGTGTGGCCTGAGGGGTTGGAGTGGTCAGGCACCACGTAGAAGACGCGGGGACGCCGACCACGGGCGCGCTCGGCCGCGAGCGCCGTCTTCAGGTCCGCACAGTGGAATCCGTCGGCGCGCTCCGGAACCGGGGTCGGGTCGAAGCCCAGCATGCTGGCGACGCCGGTAATCCCCGGGTAGCAGGGGCTGGACACCAGAAGCACGTCCTCGGGCGTCGGGACGAGCGCGCGCAGGGTGAGGAACATCGCCTCCTGACAGCCCACTGTGACCACGACGGCCTCGGGCGGCACGTCGATGTTCTCGTCCTTGCGCAGCGAGTCGGCGATCAGTTCGCGGATGCGGCCGGCGGTCGGACCGTACTGGAAGAGCGCGTCCCGGATCTCGGCGGGCGAGGCTCCCTGCTCCTCCAGGTGCTGCAGGTACCGGCGGATGTGCGTGAAGATCTGCTCTACATCGAAGAAGCCATCGTACGGGCGGCCCGGGGCGAACGAGATCGTCCCGGGGTAGCGGTGAGTGATCTCGTTCAGGAAGTTCATGGTGTCGAGCACCGGGTCGGAGAGGCTGCTGTGCAGCTCTTCCTTCTTCAGCCGGGTCGCGGCCACGGGGGTGCCTCCCAGGAGGCGGACGACCGGTCCGGTCGTCCGCCTCAGTCGTAGGGATGGGTGGAATCGCGCCTGCCTACCAGCGCCATTCCTGCTGGCCGTAGAGGTGGCCGGCCTTGATGTCGCGCTCCTTGCACCAGGTCATGAACTCTTCGATCTGCTTGATCTGGTACGTGTCCTCGGTGTACGTGGTCGCCATGACGTGACCGAGCCACGGCTCCTCGCCCATGGCGTACACGTACGCCTCACGGGCGCCGAGCTCCGTCATGATGGCCGCGGCCTGCTCCGCGTTCGACCCCGACAGCTTCCGGGAGTGGCTCATCTTCTTGGAGACAGGGATGGTCAGCAGCGCCTGGTACAGCCACGTCAGCGGCGCGCCGTCGCACTCCATGCCGAGGAACGCGATGTCGGCCGTACCCAGGTGCTCCTTGACGTAGCGGTACAGCGTCGGGTCGATTCCGGAGGAGTCGGCGCCGATGTAGACCTTCTTGCCCGCGAACTCCGCCCAGTACGTGGACTTGGCGCGGATGTCGAGGTCGCAGTGCTCGCCCAGGAACGGCGTGGCTGTGATCTTGCCGCCCGGGAACTCCACCTCGTCGAAGTCGTCGACCTCGATCACCGGGAAGCCCTGGTGCTTGAGCATGAGTGCCATGGAGGGGTCGGACAGGTTGCCGCGTGAGGAACGCGGCACCACGATCGCGCCCACGCGCCCGCGCAGTTGGAGCAGCGTCTCCAGGACGATGTGGTCCTGGTGCCCGTGCGTGATCAGCACCAGGTCGATGAAGTCCGGCAGGTCGTCGAGCGTGTACCGGTCGCCGGCCGTGTTGTCCGCGCTGATGAACGGGTCGGTCACGATGGCGGCCTCGGGCGTCTGCAGCACCAGGCACGCGTGCCCGAAGTACCGGATGCGGCCGCCCGCCTCGATGTGCCGGTCCGGCGACAGGCTCGGCCGGTCGGAGAGCAGTCCCGACAGCTGCTTCGCCTGCGCGTCGTCGAGCTCCAGCGCTTCCCGCAGCTTCGCCAGGGTCGTCGGACTCACGCGCGCCTTGAACAGCTCCTCGAGGCCCTGGTGGCGGAACGGCAGGGGCAGTTCGAGCACGTCCGGCGACGGCAGTCGCGGCGTGCTCAGGATGAAGGGACGCTCGTAGCCCGGCTCGAGGGACAGCTGCACCGACTGGCGCGCCTCGGTGTACACGCGGCTCTTGTAGACGACCGGCTCCATGAAACGCATCTGCGCCTGGTTGTCCGTGTCGTACGCCAGCTCCACCAGGCCGTTCAGCTCCGAAGGCAGCTTCGGGTACAGCGGCGTCAGATCGAAGCCGGTCGCGTTCGCCCGGAGGATTTCCTGGCCCGAGGAGATGGCCTCGGCGAACGCCAGCATGTCCGCCCGGTCCCGCTTGATGGCCGCCAGCAGGTCACGCACCTCGTCGGCGCGCTCTTCGGGAATATTGACGAAGTACCCGCCGCGCAGCTCCGGGTTGCTGCTCGCCGCAACATGAACCTTCGGGGACTGCAAATAGGATTCGAGCATCGGCACTTGCAGGAACGCAAGATTCATCGCCGCTTGTATGGGAGCCAGCGTGTGCGGCCAGGCAAAGAACCTGTCGACCAGCGGCTCAACTATGGCCTTCGAACGCAGAAACAACGGCTCATTCGACATCTGCCCCACCTCTCGTCGAGATTTTCACGGGATGGTTCGTCCCGGGCAGTGCGAATGTTGACTCACTGCTGGTGGAACGCTGGACTGCGGAGACCACAAAGGGAGCACGTAAGCCGGACACGTCGGCATGCCTCGTCCCGCAGACCACCCGAGCGCTAAGGACAGCACTATGGCGCGGGACCCCGAAGATGATCAATAGCGTCTGAGGACCTGAACAGTGCCCGGCAGGAGTTCAAGTGCGGCAGTGCGGCAGTTGAACATGCCCGTTCTTGGCTCTTACGGGCGCGGGCGGGAAGATGAGCCACGCTTGCCCGGTCTTGCGCAAAGTCACACGCACATCGAGTGACTCTCCGACACGACATTCGAAATTCGCCCGCAAAAGGGGGTGTCAGCTCGGTGACCGACCCACGAGAGCCGGAGGTTCTGTATGAGAAGAGGGGGCATGTCGCTCATGTGACGCTCAACCGGCCAACTGTACTCAACGCGATGAATCTACGGATGCACGAGAAGCTGGCCAAGGTCTGGGACGATGTCGAGGCCGATGACGAGGTGCGGCTCGCCGTGCTGACCGGAACGGGCAGCAGGTCCTTTTCTGTCGGGCAGGACCTGCGCGAGCGGGCCGAGCTCGACCGGCAGGGGGTGCCGGCGTCGACCTTCGGAAGCCGTGGTCAGCCGGGCTGGCCCCGCCTGACCGAGCGGTTCACCCTGTCCAAGCCGGTCGTCGCCCGCGTGAACGGCTATGCACTCGGCGGAGGCTTCGAACTCGCCCTGGCCTGCGACCTCATCATCGCCTCCGATCACTCGGTCTTCGCCCTCCCCGAGGCGACCCTCGGCTTGGTGCCGGGCGCCGGAGGAGCGTTCCGGCTGGCGCGGCAGATCCCCCTCAAGACCGCGATGGGCTACCTGCTGACCGGCCGCCGGATGAGTGCGGCCGAGGCGCTGCGCCTCGGCCTGGTGAACGAGGTGGTACCGGAGGAAGAGCTCGACGCGGCCGTCACGGCATGGACCGATGCTCTGCAACGCAGCGCTCCATTGTCATTGCGCGCCATCAAGGACGCCGTGATGCGCTCCCTGGACATGCCGCTCCCCGACGCCTTCGTCACACCGTTCACCTGGGAGGAGCGACGCAGGCACAGTGCGGATGCCGTCGAAGGCCCACGGGCGTTCGCCGAGCGGCGTGAACCTCTCTGGAGCGGGCGGTGACAATGGCGAACGGCTGCGCGCGACAGACGTGTCGATGCGACGAACACGGCCGCGGCAGCGATCGCGAAGCGCGCCGGCCGCACGTCTCGGCGTTCAACTGCACCGTCGTGAAGGCTGCTCTCCGCTGGTCCTGGGATGTGGGGTGAGTTGGGAATCAGGCGACAGCAGAGATCACCGGCCTCGGCGCCTGTCGGCCGGCAGCGGGGTCTTTTTGGGCAGCCGCCTGCGGGGAAGTCCAGTACACAGCGGGCTTGATCGCGAGTGGGATAGCAGATAGTTTCCTGGTCGTTGCGGCAGATATCTATTCGCGCCTGTTCCGCCTCAAAGACCGCTGCAGGCGGCACTGTTCGGCGATCGCACGGACCTGATACGCGTTCCCGATGCGTCGGCCGTCGGCGAATCACCATCCGGCATCCGTCCCGGGTTGAGCTATTTCAGTACCGGACTCATACGGATATCGACGGCACAATCCGGCAGCAGCTGACGGCCGTGAATTCACATATTTGAGTGAGAGGAATCCACCCATGTACGTCGAGTACCTCACCAACCTTCTCAACACCGTCTACAAGGTCCCCGGAACGATCGACCCGGAGAAGTCGTTCCTGGAACTCGAGGTGGACTCGCTCTCCCTGGCAGAACTCAGCGCGCACCTGGAGGACGAACTCAACGTGCCCGTCGACGAGGAGAACCTGAGCGCCGCAACCACCGTGGCTGAACTGGCCGCGCTCCTGGAAGCCCACGGCGCGGTCATGCCGGCATGAGCTCCGACAGACAGCATGGCCACCCGGATGTAGTGATCACGGGTATCGGCATGGTCACTCCGGCCGGAGTCGACACCGACACGTCCTGGAAGGCTACGTGTGCTGGACAGCCAGCAGGCGCTACCGACCCGAGACTCGTCGGCGCCCCCGTGGACTTCAGCTGCCCCGTCACCGGGTTCGATGCGGACGAGCTGCTCGGCGTCGAGGCCCGCCGCATGGATCCCTTCACGCAGTACGCCCTCGTTGCTGCCCGCGAGGCCTACATCGACGCGCAACTGGCCGACGGAGACCTGGACCCTTCCAGGGTCGGCGTGGTGCTGGGCACCGGCGTCGCCGGCCTCGGGACCTGGCAGGAGCAGGGCGCGCGGTTTGGCGCCAGAGGGGCACGCGCGGTCAACCCGCTCACCGTCCCGAAGGCCATCGGCAACATCGCCGCAGCCACGGTGTCCATGGAATTCGGCCTGCACGGTCCTTCGCTCAGCGTGGCCACCGCCTGCGCCACCGGCACCACGGCTTTGGGTCTCGCCCTCGACCTGCTCCGCGCGGGCCGCTGTGACGTGGTGCTGGCCGGTGGCACCGAAGCTGCCATCTCGCCTCTCGTATCCACTGCTTTCGACCGGCTGAAGGCGCTGTCCCGACGCCGTGACGCCCCTGCGCTCGCCTCCCGGCCGTTCGACGAACATCGCGACGGATTCGTCCTGGGAGAGGGCGCCGCCGTGCTCGTCCTGGAGCGTGCGGCAGTTGCCAGGGCACGAGGACGAAGCGCCTACGCACGGGTACTGGGCTACGGCGAATCCTCGGACGCCTACCACCTCACTGCGCCCCGGCCCGACGGCCAGGGCGCTCAGCTCGCGCTGCAGAAGGCGCTCGATGACGCACAGGTACGCCCGTCGGACGTCACGCTCGTCAATGCCCACGCGACCAGCACACCCCAGGGCGATGCGATCGAGGCCCGCGTCATCGAGAACCTCTTCGGACGAAACGCTGCGGTCACTTCCACCAAGGGCGTGACGGGCCACATGCTCGGCGCCGCCGGAGCCGTGGAGGCCGCGTTCACCGCTTTGTCGATCAAGCAGGGCTTGATCACGCCCACCGCCAACTTCCAGACCCGCGGTGCCGATATCCCGGAGATCGACATCGTTCACGGCACCCCGAGACACATCCCCGTGTCCATCGCCGTCAGCAACTCTTTCGGCTTCGGCGGACACAACGCAGTCATCGTTCTGGGGAGCACCAAAACATAAAGAAACACAAATACACCTAGATCGGATTCGTCATGGAATTCAGCCTGCTGTACTTCGCAAATCGTGAAGCAGAAGACCCGCCACAGGAGTACGAACTACTGATCAAGGCGGCAGAATTTGCTGATGCGAATGATTTTACAGCCCTCTGGATTCCAGAGAGACACTTTCACCCGTTTGGCGGGGCTTACCCGAACCCCGCCCTTGCCGCCGCAGCACTCGCCACCAGGACTCAAAGAATCAGGTTGCGAGCAGGCAGCGTGGTCCTGCCCCTGCACGACCCGCTAACGGTGGTCGAGAACTGGTCCTTCGTCGACAACCTCTCCTACGGCCGCGTCGATCTGGCCTTTGCCGCAGGATGGAATCCGAACGACTTCGTGCTGGCTCCGGACCGGTACCCAAACCGCAAGGAATACACGTTCGATGCCATCGACACGGTCAGGAACCTGTGGGCAGGCAAGCCGGTATTGCGGGAGAACGGGCAGGGCGTGGCGTTCGAAACACGGACCTACCCCCGCCCCGTCCAGCCTGAACCGAACCTGTGGTTCACCTGTACTTCCAGCCGGAGTTCCTTCACCCAGGCGGGCGCGCGAGGCCTGAACGTCCTCACGGCTTTGTTGTTCCAGAGCCCAGAGGAACTGGCCGAAAACATCGAGCACTACAGGGCGTCCCGCGAACAGCACGGCCATGATCCCGCTGCAGGAAAAGTCACGCTGATGCTGCACACCTTCGCCGGAGAGAGCGACAGCTCGGTGAGAAAGATTGTGCGCAAACCCTTCATCAACTATCTGCTCTCCTCCATCGACCTGTGGAAGGGGCAGTGGCCAGAACTGCAGGACGGGAATCCGGAGCGGCTGGCCAGGCTGGCTTTCCAGCGATACTTCCTCACTTCGGCCCTGTTCGGTTCGGTCGGCAAATGCACGGCATTTGCTGAGCGCCTTGAGGCTGCCGGGGTGGACGAAATCGCCTCACTGGTAGATTTCGGTGTCGAAGCAACGGAAGTACTCGCCGCACTCCCTTATCTCGACCAGGTCCGACGCAACCTCGCGAGAGGCACGGATACAGCCACCAGTAGCCGGTGAAGCACAGGCGGGAGCCGGGCCCCGAGTAGTATTTGGGCAGGGTCCCGCCTGCCCGCGCGCCCGCACTTGCGGGTTCTCCTTCTCCCTCACGCCGGCTTCGCCCGCCCTACGCTGGGCGGCCTTCTCGGCACCAGCACCCACGTGCGAAGGGTCTCGTGGTAGACAGCCCGGTCCTTGGCCACCGACACGTACGAACCACCGAACGTGGCCTGGTACAGCGCAGCTGCATCGGCCCGGAACTCAGGCGAGCACTTCGACGTCCCCAACGGGAACGCCTGCCCTTCGGATCTTCACGATCCTGCGATCAAGGTGTCCACGATCAAATAGTTACGCCCGGCCTTGTACTCCTGCCGGTCGAAGGCTGACGGTCGGCCACCGGAGCGGCCGTGGACCCCAGCCTGGGCAGAGACTCGAGACGGTTTCCCCGGCAGTTCAACTCACCGGATCCCGTGGCCTTCGCGCGTGACGACGACGCTTTGCATCCCGAACTCCCCCGAGTCGATGTCGAGGAGGAGCTCAGGAGCTGCCCGACGGTCAATGCGGGACCGGCGCGGCCACTGCCCCGACGGGTCACTGACCTCCTCGTCTACCTCATCAGGTGAATATGAACGTGAACCGCCTCGGCAGCAACGCACCGCAGACCGGTCGGCTGTCGGCGGGCGCAAGTGTGGCGGTATGGGCTCTGGACACGACCTCGGGCGTGGTCGGCGGGCACCCGGTCGCTGAGGCTCTGCCGATGCTGGACACCGTCGAGCGGGACCGGGCCGAGCGGCTGTTCCTGGAGGGCGACCGGCGCCGCTACCTGGCCTCGCACGTGGGCCTGCGCGTGCTGCTCGGCGGCTACCTCGGGATGGCCCCGGCACAGGTGGCGTTGGTCCGCGAGAACTGCCCCTGCTGTGACGGCCCGCACGGCCGGCCCGCCGTGGTCGGCGGCGCACTGCACTTCTCCCTCACACACAGCGGCGACGTGGCCTACCTCGCCTTCGCCGGGGTGCCGGTCGGGGTCGATGTGGAGGGGATTCCGAGCGCGGATGCGGTCGCCGACGTACTGACCACCCTGCACCCGACGGAGATCGCGGAGCTGACCGCGCTTCCGGAGCCGGACCGCCGGGCGGCGATGGGACGGTTATGGTCCCGCAAAGAGGCCTACCTGAAGGCCACCGGTACCGGCTTGGCGCTTGGCCTCGCGGAGCCGTACGTCAGTTCCGCACACACCCCGGCCGAGATCCCCGGCTGGACCCTGACCGACCTGCCGGCCCCACCCGGTTACGCGGCAGCCCTCGCCCTCCGCGCCACGGACCGGGCGTCGACCTCCGCTTCCGCCTAACGATCTCGCACATGGTCAGACCGGGTCCGCGCTAAGGCGCACAAATTGGCAGACTATCCCCGGTTAGCCAAACCGAGGATCCGCCGGATCATTGGAGATCCACCGCCACCCATGCCCGAACCGCCGGAAGGCACAACAACGCCACACCCCACAACTTCATCCCCTGACCCGCGGGCACCGTCGACCCGGCAACGCCTGTACTTCGCTTCCGTCGCCTTGGCGCGCCGAACGCGGGCCACAGGCCGCTCCGAGTGCGGCATGGGCGTCTTCATGCCGGTTTCCTCCGGCTCGGCCGCGTATCGCGGATCCTCCGGATGGTGACCGTGCTCCAGGTAGAACTTCCCGGCCCGCTGACCTCGGTCCGCGCCTCCCCGCCGCGGCGTACGACGACCAGCAGTCCTCGATCGCGCAACGCGTACGCGGACAGCCGTTCAGCCGACGCCACGCCAGGCTCCTCGCCGGCATCCAGCCGCCGCAGGAGCTCTCGCTGGCGGTCTTTCAACGGGGACCAGCGGTGCATGCCCGTCTCACGCTCTCACCAGCAGATCCCCCCTGTACCCAATTCCCTGCTCGTACGTGTTCCGCGAACAAGTACCGGAGGGCGGCAGCGCAGCGGTGCTCCACTACAGAGCGTGTGCGCGGGAAGAGCTCGGCCAACGCCCGGATAAAGTCGGCATCCGGCCCGCCGCCGCATGCAGAAAGCCGCTCGCGAGCAGGCGCGCAGCCAGGCCCGAGGGGCGGCGTTTCGTCGTTGACGCATCGTCAGGAATCAAGCCCGGCGTGCGTCAAATGAGCGTCACGAGCGTCAGATCAGCGTCAAGATATCGCCCGTAACGCCCGCAACACACATAATGCGCACCGACAAACCTGCAGGTCAGGCGCCCTTCGTCACCGGCTCCAGGATCGCAACGCACTCCACGTGGTGCGTCATCGGGAACACGTGGGGCCAATCAGCGAGCCGCCCGCTCTGTGCTTCACCGTCCACCTCGGCGTTCTGGCCCGTAGGGACTCCACCCCTTCACATATGCCTTGAGCTCGTCTGGCGTCGGCTCCCTTGGAGTTGGCATTTCCGGAAGCCGGTTCAAGGGGTCGATCGCACACACGAATTCACGTGCCCACTCCAACCAGCGTCTGGCCGATTCCAGAGCCGGCCAGTCCACGGCGCTGCCCGGTTCGGCAATACGACGTTCCAGAGCATCGCAGTACTCACCGAGTACGGCGGCCTCCTGCCAGCGTCCGGCCTCCTCGCGAAGCACCTCCGCGAGTTGCTCCCGAACAGCTCGCTTCTTCGCCTCCTCCATGGCCGTCCGCCAGCGAACCTCACGCTCCGCCCCGGCCCGCTCCTCGCTCTCCCTGCGCTGAGCATCTTCCAGCGCTCGCGCCTCGATCTCCCCGAGAATTGCGCCCAACGCATCCTCAAGCACCCGCGCCTTCCGATCGCGCCAGCGGCCCGGCCGACCGGATCGGCCATGGTCAAGCTCGACGACGAGGCGCGCGGAGCGCTCCGGATTCGTGGACTGCGGGAACTCCTGCCCGACAGTGACGGTGCACACGAAGCCGTCGACCACCACGTCCAATCCGCCCTCGCGCTGCGAACAGTACGACCGGCCATGCCTAACCTCGTACCCTCGCCGTACCGCCTCGGCAGCCAGCGCCTGCAGCATCAGGAGTGACCGGCGACGGAGTACCGAGGGAATGACCAGCTGTCCATCATCATCCCTGAGCGCCGTCACAGCCGGGTGGAGGGATCTCAGTCGTGTGGGGACCGGAACCACCGGGGCGTCGGCCTTCGGCCGCTGACTCCGTGAGTTGGGATGCGGGCCCTCGGCGAGAAACAATTCCAGCCCACGTGCGCCGAAGCGGGCCTTCTCGATGCGTCTGCCTTCCGGTTCCAGGCCGTGCCGCTTCGCGTAATCGACGACCCGCCGCCATTCTGCCACCTCGTCGTCATCGGGGTCGGCAAGGCGGACCCGCCCCTCGGCGACCATTCGATCGACCAGCTCCTGGGCCTTCGCCCGACGAGTACGCGCGAGGGGCCGTTCACTGTATGGCGTCGGACTGCGCTTTCGACCCATTGCCTCGCGCTGTGCTCCGCCTTTCGTCGGCCCCGAAGGCCCGACGGACGCCATCTGAACGCCGTCGTCCGCGAACACCGGATCGTCGGGATGACGGCCATGCCGAAGGTAGAACCGGCTGGCCTCAGTGACCTCCACATGGGCATCGCCACCCCTCTTGCTGACGGTTAGCAGGCCACGGTCGCGCAGGGCATAAACCGAGCGCCACTCCCCCGGTGCCAAGGCTCCAGGGCTTTCACCGGCCGCGAGCCGCTCCAGAAGCGCGCGCTGCCGTTCGTTCAAGGCGGACCACCGATGCATGAGCCCCAGCCCACACCGCCCCCTCTCACTCTGCATAGAGCCGAAAGAGTGACCATCGGCAGTGGGAGTCCCCTGGGACTTTTCTGGGACTTCCGGCTGCATCAACGGGCATGAGTGTGAAACAGCCGAAAGGCCATCTGCCCAGGTCAGCGACGCGCAGCCGTCCAGCGTGGCAGGTCACGGGGCCGGCTGGTCTCTTCCGCGACATCTGACAAACGGATGCCGCCGCACCCTCTGACCTGCCAATACAGAGGCCATTAAGGGATGCGGCGGCGTCTGTGGGACTTCTCTGGGACTTTGGGCCCAGGCGGGCGTTCCTGGGCTCCCCTCCCGGCTACCCGAACACGGCGTCGATGGCGGCGGTGCCGCGGGCGCCCGCGCGGGGCAGGAAGTGCGCGTACTTCCTCAGGGTAAACCCGGGGTCGGAGTGTCCCAGCCACTGGGCCGGAGAGACAACTGACTCACCGGGCTCCGGCTGCTCGGAGGCGTGGAAATGGCGCAGCGCGTGGAAGCCGTGCTCCGGGGAGGGCTCCCAGACACGCTTGCCGTCCGCGCGCCCCTCCAGGCCACCGATCACGCCCGCCTTAGCCAGCGCGGGTTTCCAGACGTAGGAGTTGCAGTAGTTCCGGTCGACCGCCTTGCGCTCACGTCCGGTCACGAGCAGGTTGTACGTCCTCGGCCGACGGTGCTCGGCCTCCACCGCCGTCTGCGGGAGCCTCGGGTCGTCCCAGGCCATGGTTACTGGCACTGGTGCATACGTGTCCGCGTACCGTCCGGCTGCTTGCGCCACGCTGGATGGCAGCGCCACGTCCCGGACCTTGCGGCCCTTGGGGAGCGCGAAGCACAGCCTCGCGTGCACCATCTTGACCTGACGCCGGAGGTGGACGACCCCCTCGTCGAAATCGAAGTCGTCCAGGCTGAGCTTGAACGCCTCCCCCTGCCGCAGTCCCAGGCCCGCGCCGATCTCGACCAGGATCCGGTAGCGCTCGGGCATCGCGGCGCGGACCGCCAACACGCGGTCCTGCGGCCACGACTCCAGCCTGCCCGCTGCCGCAGCCGGCGGACGGACAGTTTTCGCACGGCACGGGTTGCGTGCGAGTCGGCGGTCTTCGACCACCCGCTGGGCATCGGCCGTCCCGCTCCGGTCGGACGACCCGGTGTGACCGGGCCCGGTCGTCCGGCCGGGCGGCGCTCTGGGAATACGGCGCCGTTGTCAGGCGCGGGCGCCCGGGTCGTGCATGCTCAGGGACGCCTTGACCGCTCGGGCGTACGGGCCTTCCCACCACGGGATCGTCTCGACCAGCACCGGCTTGGTGCCGGACGCCAGGACGAGTGCCCGGCCGGGGGGCATCGCGCCCAGGTCGGAGACCTTCAGGACGCGGTCGTGGCGTACGGACTCGTTCATGGTGCGGTTGCCGGACCAGCCGCCGGTCTCGGACTCGCGGGTGGTGGTGAACTCGCGCAGCTCGTACTCGCCCGCCAGCTCGGACAGGTCGCCGAGGAAGCGGGTGTCGGAGACGCCTCCGCCGTAGACCCGCACGTTCGCGGCCGACCAGAGCTTCTCCATGCCGCGATCACCCCACACCTCGACGCCCTGGGCCCAGGACTGGAGGATCGTCATCAGGATGATGCCGCGCGAGCCGTAGTGCGAGTACAGGTCGGGCAGGGCGCGCCAGCGGCAGACGTTGGCCGCCTCGTCCAGGACACCGACCAGCGGGCGCGCCAGCCGGCCGCCGCGCTGGGTGGTGGCGTACTCCTCGGCGGCCTCGACGACGGCCACGGTCAGGGCGGTCACCAGCGGGCCCGCCGAGTCACTGCCCTCGCGGGAGAGCGAGTAGAGGCTGGAGTCGCTCCGCACGAACTCGCCGGGGTGGAACTGAGGACGGTCGTCGTCGTGGGAGTTCGGCGTCACCCACCGGTTGACCTCGGGGTTGACCAGGCAGGACGCCATCTGCTGGGCCACGCCGTAGATGCCGCTGCGCTGCTTGTCCGGGGCGGTGATCACGCCGGCCAGGGAGTCGGCCGGCATGAGGTGTCCCGCGCCGCGCAGTATGCGCTCCGGGGTGTCGTCCTTCGGGTTGGCCAGCCAGGTGTAGATCTGCGTGATCGGGGACTTGGCGGTGGCCGCAGCGAGCAGGAGGTTGGCGAGCAGGTCCTGTCCGGCCGGGTCGAAGAACGCGTCGGTGGAGGCGTCGGCGTCCCGCGAGCCCGACGCGAAGTGGTCGGCCAGCTTGCGGGCCTTGGCGACGTCGGTCACGTACGACAGCGGGTTCCACCACCAGGTTGGCGGCTCCTGCGCCACCTGCTGCGGGTCGAAGACCCAGACCCGGCCGCGCGCTTGGCGCGGGCCGCGCGTGGCATCGACGATGTCCCGCTTGTTGGAGGTGACGAGCACCGCGCCGGGAGCGTCGAGGATCGCGGGGATGGCGCGCCGGGTCGTCTTGCCGGTACGGGGTCCCCAGATGTCGACGTGCATGTCCTCGAAGGAGCCGAACAGGGGCTGCCGTCCCCGCAGGGAGCGGCCGATGAAGACGCCCGGCGAGCCACTGTCCACACCCAGGCGTTCGGCGGTGGCGGCGGCTCCCTTCATGGTGAGCTTGCCGAGTTCCTCGCCGTGGGCGAGGTGGCGGGCGGCGCTGTCGACGTCCGGCTTGTTGCGCATGCGCTGACGGATCCGGTACACCGCGGTCGCGGCCCCGGCGAGCAGCACCACTTCGCCCGCGGCCACCGCGTTCGCCGCGCCGTGCGGCCAGGAGTAGTCACCCTTGACCAGGGACACCGCGAAGGAGAACGGGTTGCCCGGCGGCGTCGGTTCGCCGCCGAAGGACGCGCCGAGTCGGGCGGCGAGCCAGGCACCGCAGAGCAGGGCCAGGACCGAGCCGACGAGCATGGCGATCTCCATCGTCCAGTCGTCGTCGGAGCGGGGCTTCTTCTGTTGTGGGGCGGTCATGGTCAGGACTTTCCTTCCGCTGGAGCGGCTGTGGCACGGAAGACGAAGAGACCTTGCTCGTCGCGGAGGATTCCGTTTCCGTTGCTGGTGAACTCCGGGATGTCGTCGTACGGAGTGAGGAGCGCCCCGGTACGGGCGTTCAGCGGCTGACGGCCGTCCGTATCCGCCGAGCCGGAGCCGGAGCCCCCGGACGGGCGCATCGCGGGCATGACGCTCTCGAACTCCGCGCGCTGCTCACTCGTCGCCGCGCCGAGAAGGCGGGTGACGAACCAGCGGGTACCGGCGTCGTCGCTCGCTCCGCGGTGCGGCGCTTCCTCCGTGAGCACCACGGCGTCGCCGACCACGCGGCGGACTGCCGCGCCGGACGCATCCGTACTCTCCGTCGCGCCGGGGCAGCTCGCTCGTGGGTCCCCGCTCATGCCGCGGTCCCACACGGGCTGCCCGAGAAGTCCCGGGTCCGCCCTGCCCCCGTAGACCGGGACCTTCGCCGGGCCGGTGGCCGTGGGCTCGGCTCGCTTCGGCGCGCCACCGAGCGGTCCTTCTCCTCCGGGCCACCGCAGCCCGCGGCCAGTCCCAGGGCCAACACGGCACCGCTCACGGGCGCGAGCGCGCTGTGCCTGTGCATCGACTTCCCTCTCCGCTACGCATGCTCTCCGCCGCCCTCGGTGGGATTGGTGCCAGGCGGGATCGGCACCCGGTACACGCCGGTGATGGCGCCCTGCACGTCCCAGGTGCTGAACTCGACGTTCTTGCCGGCGCGGGGGGCGTGGAGGATCTTCTTGCCGGCCGGGTCCCACACGATGCCCACGTGCTCGGAACCCCTGCTGCTGGGACGGAAGAAGATGATGTCGCCGGGCTGCGCCTTGTTCAGGTCGACCTTGTACGGACGGAGCTTGTCCTCCTGGTCGTAGGTGACCGCGCCGATATTGATCTTGCCGCCGCTGGCCTGGTAGTAGATCCACTGCGTGTAGCTGGAACAGTCGAAGGAGACGGGACTGTCTCCCTGCAGCCGCGGGGCTCCCCAGACGTACGGCTGCCCGATGCCGCGCTGCGCCCAGCGCAGTGCCCCCCGCACCACCGGGTCGTCGGCTCCCGGCAGTACGCCGGTCACGGTGCCGTCCGGGGGAACCGCGGTGCCCTTGCCGTTCTTGGCGCAGTTCGCGTACTCGGCGTCCTTGCCCGTGCTGCCGTCGCCGCCGGGCACGGTGCCGTAGTCGGGGTTGGCCGAGACCTTGCCCTGCAGCCATCCCTGCGGGTCGACCATGCCGGGACCGCTGTCCTGGCCGGGTACGAAGGGGTTGTCGACGCCCGGGAGGCGGACCTCCCAGTGCAGGTGCGGGCCAAAGGAGTTGCCCGTGTTGCCGACGGTGCCGATCTGGTCGCCGCGCTTGACGGAGGCACCCTGGGTGACCATGGCCTTCGTCTGGTGCGCGTACAGGGTGACGACGCCGTTGGCGTGCTCGATGTGTGTCTCGTTGCCGTACGAGCCGCCGCTGCTCACCTTGATGACCTTGCCGTCGGCGGGTGCGTAGATCGGCGTACCGCTGTCGGCCCGCAAGTCGAGACCGGTGTGGTAGCCGAGGCTCCAACTAGGGCCGTTCTGGTGGTACTTGGTGCCGACCGTGTACGAGCCCTCCTTCAGCGGCCACTGCCAGCCCTTGCCGTCCTGGGCCGGCGGCTCCGCAGGCAGGAGCAGGGGGCGGGAGAACGCCACGGTCTGGATCCGGCTGCCCCGGGAGTCCTGGCCGGCGGTCGGGTCTTCGCCGTACGAGGCGGCCTGCGTCTGCCCGGTGTCACCGCCGTAGGGCGGGGTGGACCAGGACCGCGGTGAGGACGCTTTGATGCTCAGGGCCTCGGTGGGCTGGGCGCCGTTGCCGACCGGCGCGGGGATGTCGGACTGCTGGCCGAGGGCGGGAAAGGCGGGGTTCTTGTCGACGGTCGCCTTCAGGTGCGCGTACCAGCCCTCGATGAGGCTCTTCTCGCCGGTGAGGTTGCCGCGGTAGCGGGCCGACTGGGTGAGGACCACCCTCGGGTAGACGGTGTTGTCGGCGTTCGAGCCGGAGTACTTCAGCAGCGCCTTCCAGGGGTTCGTCTCGACCTTCATCGCGTGCAGGAAGTTGGCTGCGGCGAACGCCGCGTCGTCGATGTTGTAGAGGTCCTTCTTGCCGTCGTTGTTGCCGTCGGCGCCGTAGTCGTGCCATGCGTCGTTGCCGAACTGGAGCAGGCCCATGTAGCCGGCGCTGTTCTTGCCCCCGGGGGCGGCGGACGGGTCCTGGCCGTACTTGGTCTCCTGGTACATCTGACCGGCGATCATCGTCCAGTCGAGGCCCTCGTAGCGGGCCGCTGCCCGCATCGAGGCCAGGATCATCCGCGGGGGTATCTCATTGCGGGCCGTCTCGCTGGGCAGGTAGATCTTGCCGGCCGGCATGATCGGGTTGGTGGCCGCCTGGTCGCCCGAGTTGCCCCCGGCGGCGTTCTCGGCGTAGTTGCCGCAGGCCGCCTGGGCGGAGCCGCCGCCGAGGCCGCCCACCAGAGCACTGATCATGACGATCGCGACGAAGCCGACACCGCCGATCGGGACCAGGCCGCCGGCGCCGACGAGCAACAGCATCTTGCCGTTGCCCTTCTTCTTACCGCCACCGCCACCGCCCTGGCCTCCGGCCATCTGGGCAGCCATCTTGGCCGTCTTGGCCACCTTGACCGCCTTCGACGCGGCCGCCAGTACGGCAGGAGCCACCATCGAGTCTCACTCCCCCGCTTCGTCGGATGCGCCCACGTTGCCCAGGCCCTGCAGGTTGAAGGCCGAGACCTTCCAGGCGCCGGCCTCCTTGCGGGAGCTCACCAGCCAGGAGTTGGTCTCCGTACGGGTCTGCTTGCCGTCCTCGGTACGGGTCGCGGTCACCGAGACCACGCTGGACACCAGGCTGCCGCCGCCGTTGACGAGGTCCTGGGCGATCATCCCGTCGCGGACCACGGTCGCCTTGCCGGCGGACGTGCACCGGACCGTCTGGCAGGTGGCCCAGTCCTTGCCCGTGGGCAGGACCGACAGCTCCCTCATCTGGTCGTCCCGCACCGTGAGTTCGAGCAGGGGCTTCGACCAGGTGGCGCTCTGGTCCGTGTACTTGTACGTGCTCAGGCCGGCCATGTAGGCGGCCATGGCGCGGTGGGCCTCGGCCAGCTCCTCCGGCGTGACGATGGGCGGGACGGCATCGGCGCCGCCCGCACCGGCCTGCTGGTCCTCGCCGCCGGAGCCGCCGCCACCGGCCGTACCGGCGTCCTTGCCCTGCCCGGCCGTCGGGGAGGGCACGCCGTCGGGCGGGTTCTCCGTGTCGTCGTCGCCGTCGAAGACGGTGAGGACGACCAGGGAGACGATCAGCAGAACGCCCAGGATCGCCAGGGCAAGTGCCGCGCTTCGCTTGTTCTCGGCAGGTGACTCCACCGTCCCGGGCCTCCCTCAGTCAGGTCGCCCGGACACGGTAGGGGGAGGGACGGTGGATGGCGCAGGCCATTTCCTCACGAGGAAAGACGAGGAAAGAGCGAGGAAAAGTCCGGGGGTTCGGGCCGGGGTGCGGGTGCGAAGCCTGTGCGAGGCATCGGTGAAGGCGCCCCCGAACCCTCACCGGTCCTGCTCATGGCGCGGGCGCGTCGGGGTTGCCCTCCTCGGGGCCGTAGGGATCGACGGGCAGTGGCTCGAAGGGGTAGGCCGTATGGCCGTCCTTGGCCGAACAGGCTGCGAACGGGCCCATGTCCACGTCCATCAGCACCCGCAGGTGCGGATCGGCGTGGTGAAGCCACCACGTCGACATGCCGAGGGCCGGGTCGTGCCGCAGGTGCTCCCAGGCCAGCCAGAGGGCGGAGAGCCGGGCGCCCGCCTCGGGATGCTCCCACCAGCGGGGGCACCAGGTGGCGGTGGAGCCGTTGACGCGGCGCCGCACCATCTGTGACAGGTATTCGGAGACGAAGACGAAAACGTCGGCGAAGTAGAACTCCACCTCGCCGTCGGACGCCTGCTGCGTCTCGGCGGTCGTGCTCATGCGTGAGCCTTCCATGCGGGATGTCGTCGGTCGACGGATACGGGGCCGGACGGGCGGCAGTGCGGCAGTGCGGCAGTGCGGCAGTGCGGCAGTGCGGCAGTGCGGCAGTGCGGCAGTGCGGCAGTGCGGCAGTGCGGCAGTGCGGCAGTGC
>NZ_JBHXQN010000019.1:88052-115425 GCF_042717785.1 Streptomyces sp. NPDC058619 | reverse complement strand
GCGGCAGTGCGGCAGTGCGGCAGTGCGGCAGTGCGGCAGTGCGGCAGTGCGGCAGTGCGGCAGTGCGGCAGTGCGGCAGTGCGGCAGTGCGGCAGGTCAGTGCTCGATGCCGACCGGCTTCGGCGCCACCTCGGCCGCCACGGGATTGACCACACCGTGGGTGGAGGGGCCGCGCGGGCTCGGCAGCGCGGCCGTGGGCCGGACCGCCACCCCGGGCAGAAAGGCATCGGCCCGCGCGGGCAGGGCTTGGTGCTTCGGCGGCTCGGGAGCGGCCGGTGCGGCCAGCTCGTCGTAGTCGGTGGCCGAGGAGAGCCGGGCGAGGGCGGCCGTGTGCGCCTCTTGCAGGCCCTCGGGCACGTCGAGGGCGCCGAGCTTCGCGGCGAAGTCCTTCGGCGACGTGTTCCGGGCGTCGAAGTCCTCCATCCGCACCTGGCAGCGCAACGAGTCATTGGCGATCAACTCGTCGATCTCGGCCGGGAGGTGCTCGTGGCGGGGCGCGGGCAGCGGGAACCCGACGTTGTCCTTGCCCACCTTCTCGTGCGCGAGCAGCCGCGGCAGCTCGTCCTTCCCGAGGATCGAGCCGGCCCCGATGTCGGCGCAGAAGGCGACGGCCGGCCCCTCGGCCGCCTCGGCGTAGCGCCCCGAAATGGTGGCCCACACCTCCGGGGCGAGGGCGTCGACGTCCGCCTCGTCCAGGGCGAAGTCGTTGACCAGGGCCTCCTTCACCAGGGGCTCCCACAGCTGGTACGCGTCCAGCTGCCGCCCGGCGGGGGTGTCCTCCAGCACCTGGTAGGAACGGCTCTCGCCGCACGCCTGCGCCAGGAAGCGGTGGTCCACGACCTGGGGCGCACCCTCGGGCTGGGACTTCCACGACCAGAAGGCGCGTGTGGTGCCGCGGTCCTCATGGGTGACGGACTGGTTCGCGGCGATGTCCCGGACGAACGACGCGATGTCCGGGGTGGCACGTCCCTGCGCGTGGGCGGTCCGCCAGTCCGCGTAGATGCGGGAGGTGACCGCCGCCGCCTCGGCCGGTGTGCGCGGCTTGCCGGCGCGGTCCGCATCCTGGAGGGAGATCGCGCGGCTGATCTCGTCCGGTGTCGGGGGCGTCGAGTCCGTCACCGCAGGGCTCGCAGCACCTCAACGGGCGGGTGAACCTCCAGGGAGATGGCCGACGCGCCCGGCATGTCCGCGGCCCAGGTGGGGAACGCGATGGACTGGCCGAGCAGGACGTACGGCGCGGCCGCGCCGCCACCGGCACCCCGCCAATAGGCGAACCGGTACGGGCGGCGGCTCGTCAGCCGGAACTCCCGGTCCGGCCAGTAGCTGGGCGCGGGCGGCTCCGGGAAGTCCTCGGCGTCCCAGGAGCCGGCCCACGCGGGCGCGCCCAGCACCCCGGCAGCCGCTGCCGCGTACTCGGGCCAGGTCTCGGCGGCCAGGGCGAGCACGGCGGCATTCTCGTCCGCTGCGCCGGCCTTCACCTGCCACCCGTAGTGGGACACGCTCTCGACCGGGTTCCAGTAACCACCCGACTGGAAGGTCAGCCGACCGCCCGTGGGAGTGCGCACCACCAGCTGCCGGTCGAAGGTCTGCGGCTCCCAGCCGTAGCGCTCGCACCACGCGCGGAACTCCGGAGAACCGCCCTGCGGCGGCCCCGGCCACACCGAGGCCCAGTCCACCGCCTGGAGACCTTCCAGCTCGGCGGACAGGTCTTGGGCGGTGCGGCCCGTCGTCTCGGTCAGCATCCTGTTCAGCTCCTTGCTCGGTACGGGTGTACGCGTCCGCAATCGTGGCAGACCGGATGATCAGTGTTCGATGCCGACGGGTCTGGGCGCGAGGTGCGGGGCTGCCGCCTCGACCGCCCCGTGGCCCGCGGGGCCGCTGCGGGGCGCGGGGACGACGCCGTGGCCTACGTTCACGCCGGGCAGGAAGGAACGGGTGCGCACACGCTGCCGCTTCGCTTCGGGGGTCGCCGGGTTCAGCTCCTCGTAGCTGTTGGCCGTCGACAGCCGGTCCACGATCTGCTTGTGCGTTTCCTTCTGGTCCTCGGGGATGTCGATGGCGTCCAGCCTCATGGCGAATTCCTCGGGAGACTTCGCGGGGTCGTAGTCCTCCATGACCAGTTGGCAGCGGACTGGATCGTTGGCGATGAATGCATCCACATCCGGGGGCAGGTGTTCATGTCGGGGCAGCGGCACCGCGAACTTCACACCCCGATGGCCGACGTTCCCGTTCTGGAGCAGTTTCGGAATTTCGTCCTTGCCGAGCACCGATTGCGCGGTGATGTCGGGCACGAAAGCAACTACCTGGGTTTCGGCTGCCTGGGCATAGTGCTTCGACAGCGTGTCCCAGGCCCAACCATGAGTGGACGCGAGCATGGTTTTGTCGAATGTGAAGTGTCGGGCGAGGGCATCCACCACGAACGCATTGTCCAGATGGTACGAATTCAGCTGGTGTCCGGCCGGGGTGTCCTCCAGGACTTGCAGGTCGCGCGACTCTCCACATGCCCGGGCCAGAAAACGGTGCGGGACTGGCCTGTCTGCGCCTTCGGGCTGGGATTCGTAAGACCAGAAGGAACGCACGGGTCCCCGGTCCTCATTGGTGACCGATCCCTTCTCCGCAAGGCCCCCGATGAAGTCCAGGAGACCGGGATGTGGATTTTCAGCATCGCTCGTCGCCGCACAGTCCCGGTAGAGCCTTTCGGCCACGGCCCGTCCCGAACTCGGATCGTCCGGCACCGACCCGAGATGCTCTTCCCACATTTCGAAGGCCCTGGCTATCTCCTGCGGGTTGGGAGGGGCATCGGGTGTCACCTGAGCCTCTTGGAGCCCTCAGGCGCATGCACTTTAAGCACGATTACCGAGGCGCCCGGTGCGTCGGCAGTCCACGTCTGGAAGGAGATCGCCTGATCCAACACGATGAAGGCCTGCCCGGGGTGCTCGCCCTGGGGCGCCCAGAAGGCCATCTGGTAGGGGTCGCGGGTCTCCAGCCGGTAGTCACGGTTCCCCCAGAACGCCCGCTCCGGCGGTTCCGGGAAGTCCTCCGCGTCGTAGGCGCCGGTCCAGAGCGCGGGCCCCAGGACGCTCTCGGCCGCCTCCAGGAACTGTGCCCAGGTCTGGGCGGCGCCGGCAAGGACAGCCGCGTTGTCCGAGGGTTCGGCCGCGGCCAGTCGCGAGGCCCAGTAGGTCAGACGATAGACCGGGTGCCAGGCACCGTTCGCCTCGAAGGTCAGCTCCCCGCCGGTGCGGCTGTGCGCCACGAGGTTGCGCTCGACCGTCTGCGGCTCCCAGCCGTAACGCTCGCACCAGGCGCGGAACTCCGGTGACCCGCCCTGCGGCGGCCCCGCCCACACCGAGGCCCAGTCCACCCCGCGCAGGCCGTCCAGCTCGGCGGCCAAGTCCTGGGCCGTGCGGCCCGATGTTTCCGTCAGCATCGTCTCAAGCTCCTCGCTCGTTATCCGTGGGGGCATCCTGGCATGTGGTCAGGACAGGATGATCCCGAGGAGCAGCAGCCCCACCACCACCGCGCCCATGATGAAACGGACCTTCGCGTCGCCCTGTTCCCACAGGTCGTGGACCACCGCCCAGCCCGTCATGCGGGCGGCGCGGCCGTCATGGAGGCCCGAGGCCTGGTAGGGGCCGTCGTCTTGGCCGTCGGCCGCGGCGTCCTCGTCGTTGTCCGGTATCCCGGCCGTCCCCTGCTGGGCCTGGGCCACCAGGACCAGGCCCTCCAGCAGCTCGGGCATCGTGTGCGGGGTGAGGGGGAAGGTGACGGTGCCCTGGGGGCTGCTCAGGCAGAGCTTCGACTGCCAGGGGTTGCCGGGCTCGTAGCCGTCGATCCAGGCCTCCTGGGCCTCGGTCACGGGGATGGGCGTCGCATCGGCAGGCGCCTGGGGGAGGGCGTACTGGTCGCTCAACTCTCGTCCTTCGCAGGGTCGGGCACGGCTCCGCGCCCGGCACCCGGGCACGACCGCTCATTCTGGCGGAGCACCGCACGGCACGGCCCGTTCAGGCGTCCCGGGACTCCCGTCCGAGGATTCCTCGCGCTTTCCCCGACTTTCCTCACCGTTTCCCGACGGGGAAAAGGGGAGAGGCGTTGTCGTCTTCATTTGCCACACTGCCGTTCCGCACCTGGCCTCACCAGGCGCCCGCCAACCGGTCGGCCGGCGGAGGGGGATCACACGCGTGGGAGATACGGACTCGATGACGGACCACAACAGCTCTGCTGGCGGGGTCGACGGGGCCCAGCCTTCCGGGCAGCAAGGGCACTTCGGCCCCGGAGGGCCCGCCGGAGCACAGCACCCGCCGCAGGCCCAGGGGCAGCAGAACCAGTCCCAGCAGGGTCAGCAGGTTCCGCAGTCCCAGCGGCAGGCGTCCGCTCCCTACGGCTACCCGGACAACCCCCCTGCACCGCCGCAGCAGTCCTCGGACGCCGCCCGCGCGCAGGTGGCGGCGGCCTGGGTGCGCGCCACCCGCCCCGGCAACGTCCCGCCCGGTGAGGCGGCCGTACCGGTCCTGCCGCCGCGCGCGGACCAGCCCGCGGGCCAGTCGAAGAAGGACCGGCGCAAAGCCGAGCAGGACGCCAAGAGGGCTGTCCGCAAGGCCGCGTACGAGCAGAAGAAGGCGGAGCGCGAGGGTCGCAAGCAGGGGCGCGGCAGCGCCGCCACCACGTCTGCACCCAACCCGTCAGCGTCTACGTCCTCTGCTGCCTCCGGTTCCGGCGCCACGACTGCCGCCGCTTCCACCGCATCGCCGTCCCACACCACCACCCCCGCCCGCACCGCCACCACCGGAGGGGCATTCGACGTTCCGCGTCCCGGTGGTCGGCTGCCCGCGCAGGGCCGTCGTACGCATGTGGCGGTCCGCGCCGCCCTGCTGATCACCACCTGCGCCTTCGCCCTGGGGTCCTGCGGCGTCGCCGGACTGGTCATCGGCAAGTCCTCCGTCGCGGTGCAGAGCGCCGACCTGAACGAGGAGGAAGTGGCCCGGTACCGGCTGACGGAATTCCCGACGCAGGCTGCGGCCACCTTCGCCGAGGAGTACGTCACGCTCTGCATGACGTACTCGCCGCAGAACGCCGACAAGCGCCGCGACGCCCTGACCCGCTACACCTCCTCGGGCGTGGACCGCGACTGCGGTATCACCGGCCAGGGCACCCAGAGCGTCCGTGAGGCGCAGTGGGACGGGACGATCGAGGAACTTCCCGAGTACGGGGCGAACGGCCGCTACCTGGGCATCCAGGTCAAGCTGTCGACCGGCCGCATCACCACCCTGTCCGTGCCGGTGTACGTGAAGGACCCGGCCACCGGGTCGGGGCTGCGCATCGCGGGCAACGTCGGTGAGATGCCGCTCGCCTCGCGCGGCAGCGTGCCGGTGGTGAAGCAGGACGACGAGGTCGTCGACCACACGCTTTCCGACCAGCTCAAGGGGCAGGTGCTGCCCGGCTTCTTCAAGGCCTGGGGCGCCTCCGACGCGACCGGGCTGACCCGCTTCACGACCACCGACGCGTCGCAGTCGGCGACCACCGGTCTGGCCGGTGCGCTGGCCTCGCCCGAGGTCCAGGGGGTCGTGGCGCTCGCCCCGGCCGGGACCGAACCCAACGCCACCATCACCTACGGGCAGGGCCAGACCGTCCAGGCGCGGGTGACGGTCACCTGGGGCGGCGGCGGTCAGGTCGGTGCCGCGAAGGGGACCCCTCCCACGACTCCGGTCGTGAAGCGCTCCTACCGCCTGACGCTGGTCAACACCGCCCAGGGCTGGTTCATCAAGGACATCCGCGGCGGGGTCCTCGACCCCACGGGCGGCAGCGCGGACGCCGGTGCGACGGCGCCGCCCGCCGCGCCGGCACCCGAGGAGAGCCCCTCGGTCGCCGGGGACGGCACACCCGCCGCGCCCGCACCCGGCACACCCGCCGCGCCCGCATCCGGCGCATCCAGCGCACCCAAGAAACCCTGACCGCGCCCCCTCGACGTACCCCCCACACCCCTCCCACACCCCTCAGCGAAAGGACAACGCCATGAACCTGGCGGCCACCACCCTCAAGGACATGTTCGGTGAGATCCAGGAGATTCTCATGGGCATCGGCACCACCGTGGCGATCTGCGCCCTGCTGATCCTCGGTATCCGGATGCTGCTGTCGATGAAGCGCGGCGACGGTATGCGCGAGGCCTTCCAGGGCTTCGGCATGATCGCGCTGGCCGCTCTGATCATCGGTGGCGCGACCGGTCTCGCCGGTCTGCTCATCGACCTCGGCAGCCAGATCGGCGGCGGTGGCGGCGGCGCCAAGAACTGAGCCCGCGAACCGAGCCCGCGAACCGAGGCCGGGAACTGAGCCCAGGAGCGGACGGTACATCCGTCCGGCCCGCACCGGTGACCCGCGGCCCGCAACCACACCAGAGAGGGGAACCGGCTGATGGCGCAGGACACGTCCGACGCACCCGAGCCGATGGTCGCCTACGACCACACGGATCTGCTCAACCGGCCCAAGCGCATCTGGAACTGGGGCAACATCCCGCTTCCCGGTCTGCTGCTGCCCGCTCTGGGTGCGGCCTTCGGCTTCGCCGTCATCTGGCTGGTGACGCTGCTCTCGCTCTCCGCCTTCCTGCCCTTCCTGGGCATCTCGGTGGTGACGTCGGTGCTCTACATCGGACCGCCGGTCGGCATCTACTTCGTGTGGGGGCGACCGCTGCCCTCCGCGCTCACCCTCAGCCAGCAGGTCGTGATCTGGGCCGACTTCTGGTTCCAGCCCAAGCGGCTACAGGGGCTGGCCGCCGACCGGGAGCCCGAGGAACTGCGCTGGCAGGTGATCCTCTGGCAGCCGGGTTCGCCGCGCTGGCAGGGGCAGTACGAGGAGGCGCTCGCCGAGGCGGCGCAGCACGGTTCCTCGTTCGCGGCCCGGGCGCAGTCCGCGCAGCCGTTCCCCGCCCACCCCGTATCCGCACACTCCGAGACCGCAGGATGAATCCCTCATGATCATGATGATCCTTCTGGGCGGGGCGGTCGCCTTCTTCCTGATCGCCATGCTCATCGCCTCCACCGGCTCCAAGAAGGCCAGGGACGGCCAGGGTTCCGGCGGTACGCAGAACGCGGGCGGCTCCCGGAACCAGCCGGGCCGGTCCAAGCGCCGCGAAGACATGCGGCTGCCCTACCGCTACGCCGACGACATGGTCTTCGTCCACGGCGAATCGGTGTGGACCGGACTCGTGCTGCCCACCGCCATCGACGAGTACCTCAACGCCGGTGAGCTCCAGGCGATGGCGGAGGGCCCCGCCCGCGGCCTGCTCAACCTGGCCCGCGGCGACCGCAACGTCGAGTGCCACTACCGCAAGGTGTACCGGCCGATCACGGCCCTGGAGTGGGCGGACCAGCTCAACACGGTGGCCTGGGATCCGACCGAGAACTACAAGGCGTACAACCTCCGCAAGGCGGAGTACCAGGAGCGCATCGGGGCGACCCGCGAGCGCAACATCCTGTTGGTCAAGCTGGGGTCGCTCAAGCGCGGCTCGAACGGCACCGGGGTGCTGCCCGGCGGCGACGATCCCGTCGACGACCCGGGGCTGACGGCTGCCATGCGCGGTACCGCCGACAAGGCGGCGGCGGCCGCCACCGGCGTCTACGACGAGTACCTGTCGCCGGGCCTGCTGGCCCAGTGGACGCAGGTCGCGCGCGAGGTCCACGAGAGCCTCGAAGGCCTGAACGGTGTGCCGCTGACCCGTGAGGAGCTGGTCTGGCTGATCCGCAAGCCGCTCCACGGCGACCTGGCCGTGCCGCCGGAGCCGGTGCTCGGCTCGCGCTCCTGGGGACCCGACCAGTTCGACCTGGTCGTCGACTTCTCCGGTGAGAACCACAAGACGCACATCGTGCTGAACCAGTACGACGAGGTCACCGGCGAGCAGCACACCAGCTATACGACGACGCTCGTGGCCGCCAGCTGGCCCACAGAAACCCGTTTCCGGCAGTCCACCGCCTGGGCGCGCTACGCGTCGCAGCACGTCGACTTCCCGGTCGAGATCGACATGCGGTTCACCCTCATCCCGTACCTGAAGTTCAAGGACCGGGCGAAGAAGATCAGCGGCAACCTGGTCGACGAGATGAACGACATGGCCAACTCCGGCCGTTCTCCCGGAACCCAGCTCGCCAACCAGGTCACGCGTGCCCAGCACCTCCTCGACGACGTCGAGGAGCACAAGATGCCGGGCATGGAGGCGCAGATCCGCTTCACCATCTCCGCGCCCGACCTCACCGAGCTGGAGCGGCGCCGCCGCATCCTGGAGATGCAGTTCAAGCAGGACCTGAAGGTGACCCTGCTGCGGCCGACCCGCCAGCAGTGGCGGCTCCTGCAGTCCCAGCTGCCGGGTGACGCGCCGAAGCTGCCGGTCGCGCCGTACCTGCGCCTGCAGGAGGTCGAGCAGCTCGGCGCCGGGCTGCCCACCGCGGGCACCGAGCTCGGCGACAACCCCGAGCACCGGTCGGGCAAGCAGCTCGGCTGGGTGGGCAACCTCGTCGGCTGGGCCGGGAAGATGCCCGTCCACTACTCGCTGCACGTGGGCCCGGCCCGCAACGACGGCGGTGGCCTCGCCATCGTCGGCGCGTCCGGCGGTGGCAAGTCCTCGCTCGCGCTGCAGAAGTTCTACGAGGAGTCGGAGTCGGGCGTGCGCTGCCTGGTCATCGACCCCAAGACCGACTTCGCCCAGCTCTGCTACTACTTGGGCTTCGGCTCCCAGGTGAACGACCCGGAGTTCGCGCAGGACGCCGACGCCGGCCTCCTCGGCACGGAGGACAGCCGCTTCCAGCCGGTCAACCCGGAGTTCTGGGCGGAGACCGAGGTCGTCGACCTCCTCAAGGGCCAGGCCGGCGTGCTCGACCCGTGGGTCGTCGCCCGTGACGTCCCCTCGGGCCGACTCCTCGCCGAGTCGATGCTGCGCGGGTTCCTCGGTGACGAGGACTACCAGCGCGTACGTCTGCCCGTCATCGAGGGCATGGCCACGGTCGTCGGCCGGTACAACTCCGCCATGCGGCAGGCCACCGAACACGGGCTGACCGCCCGGGAGGCCGAGCAGCAGGTGCCGCGGCCGACGTTGTGGCAGGTCGTCGACGAGGTCGTGAACGCCTACGACCACGCGGTGTCCACCGGTGACCGCGAGGCGGTCAAGGAGCTCAAGCTCGCCCAGATGCTCCTCACCGAGCTGCGCACGCTGCCGTACGCGCGACTGGCCTTCGCCGAGCGCCCACAGACCCTGTCCGCGATGCGCAAGCGCCGCACCGTCATCACCCTGCGCGGCTTCCAGTCGCCGTCCTCCTCGGACCCGCGCAACTGGAACCCGGCCGAGCGCCTGGCCGCAACTGCGCTGATGGCGGTCGTGGAGCTCGGCAGCCAGATGCTCGACGTCGGCTACGAGAAGAACCCGGTGACGGGCGAGATCGGCCTGCGCCCCAAGGCGCTGTTCGTCGACGAGGCGTACGTCGTCACCGCGACCGAGAGCGGCCGCGACCTGATGCGGCGCGCCCTCAAGCAGGGCCGCTCGTACCTGGCGGTCACCGTCCTGATCACCCAGCAGGCCATCGACCTCGTCCAGATCGAGGACTCCGAGGCCCGCAGCGGTGGCGCCAACCAGATCCACACCGTCTTCGCGTTCAAGCAGAAGTCCGCGCAGGAGGCCTCGCTGGTGGCGCCGCTGCTGGGCCGCCCCGAGAACGACACCAAGGTCGTCGCGGCCCTGCAGGAGCTCCGTACCGGTGTCTGCCTGCAGCGCGACGTCGACAAGCGGGTCGGCACGGTCGCCGTGGACCTGGTCTTCAAGGAGATCCTCGCCGCCACGGACACCAACGGCACGACCCGCCCCGCCCGGCAGGGCATCGACCCGCCGCTCAGCGTGTGGGACTGGACCTTCATGCAGGAGTCGGGCGACGCGGCGGCAGCCGCGGCCTCCGCGACGTGACGCCGCCGAACACCAAGACCCGTTCCGCAAGCCGTAGCTAAGGAGACACCATGCGCTTGTCCAGGCCCCTCACTGCCGGAGCCGCTCTCATCGCGCTCGCGACCCTGACAGGCTGCGGAGGGGACGGGGACGGGCAGCTGGACTCGGGATTCGGCAGTCAGCCCAACGGCAAGGGCGAGTCCGGCGGCAAGAGCCTGCCGAAGGCGAAGGACGTGGCCGCGATGGAACGCTTCGTCAACCAGTACACCGTGTGCAAGGACCTGGAGACGGACGCGACGCTTGGCCGGTACTCGGAGACCGCCTCCGAGTTCGAGGACCTCCCCAAGGGCGCGGAGGCGGGCGTGAAGGAGCGGGCGTACTGCGAGGCCGAACGGGGTCAGCCGATCGCCCTGCTGACCATCTCCGACATGAAGAAGTTCCTGCAGGCGGCCAAGGCGAACGAGGACGCCGGGAAGGACACGGCCGCCATGGTCGGGGCGGACTTCGCCGTCGTTCCCACCGACGGCGACACGCTGCGCGCGCTGAAGCCCTCGGGGCTGCTGGTCGCCTCGTGCAACGCCGACTTCAACCGCAAGATCCCGAGCGGCTACCTCAAGCGCGAGGGCACCGTCGACGGCTGCGTCCTGACGGACTACCTCCCCTCGTAGCGGCGGCCCGCCGGGCCTGCTGCCGTTCTGTACGTGAAGCCCGCTCTTGGCCCCAACCCCCACAGCCCTTGCCCGGGAACTCCCGAAGGAATCCGATGTCCGTGCGCCGTAGCGCCAAGCCACGTGGGTCCACCCGCCACACCACGTCTCCGCTCGATCGGGTGCGGGGTGCGGGACGGGCCGTCCGGGCAGGTGCCTTCGTCCTCCTCGCCCTGTTCGCGCTGTCGTTCGCGACCCCCGGGACGGCGAACGCCGTGGACTTCGCCTGCTCGTTCACAGGCGACGACAGCTACCAGATGGACAGTCCCGGAAGCAACGGCGAATCGATCATGCCGGCCGTCAAGCAGTGGGAGACGGCGCGGGCCAAGAACCTCAACGACACGACGGGCCTGGTCGACGGGGCCGTCGCCATGCCCTCGGCCGCGCAGAACTACACGATGTACGAGCTCAACGGCATGCGCGGCATGAACTGGTCGATGACCATGCGCGACCGGGAAGACGCCTCCCAAACCGACTCGAGGCTCGACTTCAGCGGCGCCGACAAGTGTTCGATCATTGACTACGTCAACAACGGCGTGGCCGACATGGTGTTCAACGGAACCAAAATGCTGACGCGCGCGGCCATCTCCATCAAGGAATACGCCTCCAACCCCAGCCCGCTCAGCGGGCTGTACGAAGGGCGCGACAACGCCGTCGGCAAGCTCAAGAACAACCTCTTCGTACCCGCCGTCCCGGTCATGATCACGCTGACCGGTCTGTGGGTGTTCGGCAAGTGGCGCAAGAACGAGATGCGAGAGGCCTGGTCGGGCGTAGCCTGGGCATCGCTGACCACGGTCGCGGTCGTGGTCATGCTCACCGGCGGCAACTACAGCAAGGTCATCCAGGAGGCGGACTCCGGCATCGCGCAAGCCAACGCGCTCCTCAGCGAGGCCGTACTCGGCGGTATCTCGGGCACGATGGCGCCTCCCTGCGACCTGCCCGAAGGAGCGGACAACCGGGGACTGCGGGTATCCAGCTGTGCCATGTACGACACGCTGGCCTTCCGCCCCTGGGCACTCGGACAGTTCGGCGAGGCGGGCAACAACTGCATCTTCCGGAACAAGGAAGGCCATCTCGATGGCGGCGCCTGCATCCCGAAGAGCACCGCTACCGATTGCCACTGGGGCAAGGGCGCACGCTGTGAGGACCTCAGGGTGCGGCAGCTGGCAGCCCAGTCACGGACCAACAAGGAGAGCCGCACCGCCGATCTGAAGAAGTACAAGGAGCAGTGGTACCCGATCCGCCAGGAAATCGCGGGTGGCAAGGGCAGCGACGGCGAGGAGAAGGACCAGCACGTCTACCCCGTGGCCTTCGACGACTGGTCCGGCCGGAACGCCGGGGCAAGGGTCGGGCTCGCCTTCTACTCGCTGATCGCCTCACTGATCGTCGGCCTGATGGTGATCGTGCTCAGCGCACTCACGCTGCTGTGGCACGCCGTGACTCTCATCATGATCATTATGTTGCCCCTGATCGCCACCTTGGGCATCCACCCGTCTCAGCAGAAGTTGCTGAAGGGATGGCTGGAGACGTTCATCCACAGTTTCGTGCTGCGCGCGGGCTTCGGCGTCGTCCTCACGGTACTGCTGGTGCTGTACCAGATGATCCTGCCTGCCCGGATATCCCTCGGCATGCAGCTGCTGATGCTCCTGCTGGTCACGATCGCCGTCGTGATGATGCTGAAGAAGCTGCTCTCGGGCACTTACAGCCCGAAGATCGCAGGCGCGGAGGACGGGCTCGGCATGGGCGACATGGCCAACTCGCTGACCAGCAAGCTCGGCGCGCAGAGCCAGCGCCTCGCGGGCAACGCCACCTCCGGCACGGCCAGGGCGGCGGGCCGGGTCGCCGGGAGGGGCGCCGGCAACGTGGGCCGCGGCATGGACAAGGTCGCGCTCGGCGGGAGGCTGCAGAAGGGCGGCTGGATCGCTCCGAGCAATCCCAAGCGCAAGCAGCGCAAGGCTGCACAGGCGCGGGACGTCCCGCCGGAACAGCGCGAGAAGACGCAGGGCCCGCAGGCGTCCGGCGGGCCCGACGACAAGGCCTCCGTGCCCTCGCCGCGCCGCAGCGGGCGGGTCAGCGCCTCCAGTGCCCCCGTGCCGCAGCAGGGGCCGACTCCCGCGCCCGCGCCGTCCACACCCGGACCCGCACCGCAGCCCGGGCCCGCACCGCAGCCCGGGCCCGCGCCGCAGCCCGCACCGCGCCCGAGCGGACGGGTCAACGGTGACGGCGGGCCCCCGCCGCGGGCGGCCGAACCGCGCACGCCGCAGCAGCCGGCCCCGCCGTCTCTGCCCCGCCAGCCTCCGCCGCCCCGCCAACCTCCGCCGCCCCACCAGCCTCCGCCGCCGCGCAACGGCGACCGGATGCCCCGCTAGGAGGTCCCGACCATGGCAAGCGTCATCACCGACCACCCGCCCCAGGAGCTCGCGGCCGAGCTGGCCGCGCTCCTGCGCGTGGACTGGCGCGCCGTATGGGCCGGGATGCCCGAGGGTGATTCCGAACGCGCCCAGTGGTGCACGGGCTTCGGCTGGAAGCCGCTCTGGCTCCAGTCGGGCCTGTGGGTCCGTACGCGCCCGGGTGGTCGCCTGCACCTGGCCTCCTCCGGCGTTCCCGGCGGGCCCGTGACCCGCGCGTCGTACACCGCCTGGCGGGTCAGGGCGGACTCGACGTCCGAGGGCACGGACGTCTTGGCGGTCGCCCTCGACCGTTACGCGGCCCACCTCGCCCAGGTGACCACCGCGTTGGGCCCCCCTGGCTGGGAGGGCGCCTGGGACAGCCCCGGCTTCCCGGCGCCGCCCGCTCCCGGCCGGTGGGGTGAGGCCGAGGACCGGCTGGAGCGCCGGGCACCGTACCGGCTCGCCCAGTGGAGATACTCCAACCCGCTCGCCCCGGTGATCGTGCTCGACCTGCACTGCCGGACGGGCCGGGATCCGGGAGGTGGCACGATCGCTCTCACCTTCCACGGTCCGGCCGACCCCCATCCGATCGGTGGCCCCGGCTGGCGGCTGTGACGTACGAGACCCGAGAAAGAGAGACAGCCCCATGTCCTTCGTACCGCCGGTGAACCGGACCCCGCAGGAACTGATCACCGAGCTGCGCGGGCTGGCCGGCATCCACTGGGAGACCATCTGGAACGGCCCGCCCCTGTCCGGCCAGGGCCTGGACATGTGGTGCGCCCAGTTCGGCTGGACACCCACCCAGTTCGAGTACGTCCTCAACGTCCTCACCGACACCGGCGGCAAGATGACCCTCCACGCCCAGGGCGGCAGCTGGGCACCGGTGCAGAGCCTCTCCCACTGGGTCTGGGGCACGTCGGCCGACAGCCCGGAAGAGAACCCGCAGGTACTGGCTGAGGCCGATCGGGTCTGGCCGCTCTACCGCGACGCCGTGTCCTCCGTGCTCGGCGAACCGGCCTGGGACGGCGCCTGGGACTCCACCTCCTTCCCCGACGAGCTCGGCGAGTTCGTCGTTCCCAAGCTGGAGACCCGGCTCAGCCAGAAGCGCCCTTACCACATCGCCTACTGGGAACTCGCGGCTCCGGGTGGCGCCCTCGCCAGCCTGACCATCACACCCGCCACGGGCACCGCCGACGGATCCCGCACCGGAGTGGTCAACATGAAGCTGAGGGTCTATCCCCGGCCCCTGGAGACTGGACGGCCGTGAGCCCGGAACCGATACCGCGATACATCGAACAGGGTGCCCTGCGCCGGGCGAACGCCAGGTACCAGGCGACCCTGGAGGCCAAGCGCGATCCGGACTCCGTGGTGGAGCGCATCGAGGCCGCGGCCAAGGCCGCGGAGATGGAGCCGAAGGCCTACATCGACAGCCTGGCCGCGGACAAGGCCAAGCTCACCCCGCCTGACGGAACGAAGCCGATCAGCGCCTTCTGGTCGTTCGGTGTGGAGCACCCGGAGGCACCGCCGAACGACAAGGGTGTCCACTTCTTGTCCCAGCGTTTCATCGCGGAGGAGTGGGCGGCCCAGCGGAACAAGTCCCATCCGGGTGCTGCCCAGACGCTCGAGGGCACCGCGGGGGCCGGCGAACTCGACGACATGTTCCTCTGGGAAGACGAAGTCATCGAAGCACTCGGTGGCGAGGAAGCGGGCTTCGAGGAGGGCTACGCCAGAGAAACCTGGGCCAAGATTTCGAAGACGTACGCCGGGGTCGCCGAAGGCCGGGTCGTCGTCTTCGGCCAGACCGCGGACACCCGGTCGATACTCCATCAAGAAGAACTGGTCGCCCTCCGCGCCAACGAGAAGGTCGGCCTGGACAACATCCGCTTCGCCTACGACGCGCCCACGTGGTGGCCGGAGGAGACCCGGGCCGAGGCCGGTACCGACGCGGTGCGTGCCGCCGCGCAGTTCAACGATCCAACCCTCCCGCGCTACATCGACCCGGTGGCCTTCGCAGCCGACGCCCCCGAGGCCCGCAAGGCGACGGTCGACAACGTCATCGCCGCCGCCACGCCTGCGCAGGGTGCAGAGGCCGTCGCGGCGCCGTCGGAGCAGGCCCCGCCGAAGAGCGTGCGCACCCCGCTCTGGCAGGTGGGTTTCAAACAGCCGCTCAAGACCACCCGGGCCGTAACCCCCGCGTTAAGCTCCGCTGCCGGCCCCGCAGCCTACCCATCCCTCGCACCCCGCCCCCTCACCCCAGGAATGGACGGTCCGGCATGACCCCCCGCCCCACACTCGACTCCGTCCGCCGCTTCCTGCGCCAGGAGCGCGACGACGCGTGGGCCGTGCGGCCGTCGGCCTACTCCCATCCGACCGGTGGCCCCGGCTGGCGGCTGTGACGTACCAGACCCGAGAAAGAGAGACAGCCCCATGTCCTTCGTACCCCCGGTGAACCGGACCCCGCAGGAACTGATCACCGAGCTGCGCGGGCTGGCCGGCATCCACTGGGAGACCATCTGGAACGGCCCGCCCCTGTCCGGCCAGGGCCTGGACATGTGGTGCGCCCAGTTCGGCTGGACACCCACCCAGTTCGAGTACGTCCTCAACGTCCTCACCGACACCGGCGGCGTGCTGGTACTGAACGCGCAGGGCGGCAGCTGGGCACCCGTGCAGAGCCTCTCCCACTGGGTGTGGGGTGCGTCGGCCGACAGCCCGGAAGACAACCCGCGCGTACTGGCTGAGGCAGACCGAGCCTGGCAGCTCTACCGCGACGCCGTGTCCTCGGTACTCGGCACGCCGGCCTGGGAAGGAGCCTGGGACTCCAGCTCGTTCCCGGCAGAGGTCGGTGAGTACGCGATCCCCAAGGAGCAGGACCGCCTTGAGGAGAGGGACCCCTACCACCTCGCCTACTGGGAAGTCGAAGCTCCGGGGGGCGCTCTCGCCAGTCTGCGCATCACGCCCGCCCTGGGCACTGCCGATGGGTCCGACAACGGAGTGGTGAACATGCGCCTGCGCGTGTATCCCCGGCCTCTGGAGGCTGAGCGGCCGTGAGCCCGGAACCGATACCGAAGTACATCGAGCGAGGCGCCCTGCGCCGGGCAAACGCCAGGCAGGAGTCGACCCTGGAGGCCAGGCGCGACCCGAAGGCCGTGGCGCGGCGCATCAAGACAGCCGCCAAGGAGGCCCAGATGACGCCGAAGGCCTATATCGACGGCCTGGCCGCAGACGGCGAGAGGCTCACCCCGCCCGACGGGACGAAGCCGATCAGTGCCTTCTGGTCGTACGGTGTCGAGCACTCGGACGCGCCGCTGAACGAGTGGGGCGTCCCGTTCCTGTCGCAGCGCTTCATCGCGGAAGAGTGGGCGGCCGAGCGGAACAAGACGCATCCGGGTGCCGCACAGACGCTGGAGACGACCCAAGGCGGTCGCGAACTCGACGACATGTTCCTCTGGGAAGACGGAGTCATCGACGCCCTCGGTGGCGAGAGGGCGGGCTTCCAGCCGGGCTACGCCAAGGCCACCTGGGCCAAGATCTCCGAAACCTACGCCGGGTTGGCCGAAGGCCGGGCCGTCGTGTTCGGGCAGGACGCCGACACCCGGTCGATCCTCCACCAGCAGGAGCTGGGCGCACTCTGCAACAACCCCAACGTCGGCCTGCGCAACATCCACTTCGCCTACGAGCCCGATCAGAAGTGGCCGGAGGTGACCCGCACCGAGGCCGGAACCGACGCCGCGCGCGCCGTCGCGCAGTTCAACGACCCGACCCTCCCGCGCTACATCGACCCCCAGGGTTTCGCGACCCAGGCCCCCGAGGTGCGCAAGGCACAGATCGACGGGATCTCGGAGGTCTTCGCCCCGGGACAGGCCGAGGCCGAGGCCGCCAAGGCGCCCGAGCTGCAGGCCCCGCCGAAGAGCGTGCGCACCCCGCTCTGGCAGGTGGGTTTCAAGCAACCGCTCAAGACCACCCGGGCCGTAACCCCCGCGTTAAGCTCCGCTGCCGGCCCCGCAGCCTACCCATCCCTCGCACCCCGCCCCCTCACCCCAGGAATGGACGGTCCGGCATGACCCCCCGCCCCACACTCGACTCCGTCCGCCGCTTCCTGCGCCAGGAGCGCGACGACGCGTGGGCCGTGCGGCTGCTGCGCCGGATCGTCTTCGGGCTGGCCGGCGCCTACACCGTCTTCGCCCTCGCCTCGACCAGCATGTCCTCGTTCGTCACGGTGTGCGCGCTGCTGGTCCTCTCCGCGCTGCTGTGGCTGATGCGCCGCCGCGGGCAGCTGCTGCTCGCGCTCGCCTCGACGCTCGTCACCGGCGCCGTCGCCGGCTACTTCGCGGCCGCGGTCGAGATCGCCCGTGGTCAGGCGGGCGGACTACTCAGCGGGCAGGCCGTGTTCGGGTATTGGGCGCTCGCCGCGATGGCCCTGCTCGGGGCCTGGATGGTCAAGGACCACCCCGGCCACCGCGGCATCACCGTGGTGTTCGCCGACATGGTCCTCCTCGTGACTTCCGGTGTGGGGACGGCTCTTCCGGCCATCGCCGTCCCTCTCGGGTTCCTTGGTGTGGTCCTGGTACTGGCGGCTCGCGGACGCGGTATCGCCTCGGTACGGCGGCGCATGGGGTGGGTGAAGCGCCACTTCGTGCGACGCGCCGTACCGGCGGTCACCACAGACAGCTAGTTGACTGATGAACCATCAATTCCGGCGCTGCACACGCACAGGACGCGCCCTGAGACAACTTTGCCGTTGTCAACTTGTCTGTTCTAAAGTCCCCGTAAGTCATGATCGCTTCGGGGGAAATCTTTTATGGTCACGACGGCTCACAGAGCGCCGCCTACATCCGTCCAGGCGGTCGACTCCGCCACCCTTCTGCCATGCCAGCGACGGCCGGACATCTTCGGCCAGCCGCTGCTCACGAACCCGCCGGCCAACGTGACGGGCCCTCCGCTCCAGACGCGGAGGCGCCAGGCTCTCATCCACGCGGCCCGGCAGCTCTGCTTCTCATGCCCCCTCTGGGCGGAGTGCCTGCGGAACTCCGTCGCCCCGTCCGACCCCGGTGGCTACGCGGCGGCCACCACCCCGCAGGACCGGCGCTGGATCCGGCGCAAGATCGGAATCGGCGACGCGCAGGGGCGGCTGGTCCCCCGGTCCGACGGTGGGGGCCGTCCCGTGGAAGTCGATGTCGTTCTGCACGCGTTCGATGCGCTTCAGGAGTACTGGGCGAGACGGCCCGCTCTTTCGGCGGCGGGGACCACGGGTACGGGTACGCGTGCGGGGGCCGAACCCGGGAAGGACGAGGCACACCGCGTCGCGGCAAGTGGACAGCGGCATGTCGGTCAACAGCGAGTCAACACACACGAGGTATCGATGGCGGCCCCGGCTGGCGAACGCATCACTTTCTCGCTCGACGATCCGGCGCGCGCCATACAGAAGGCCGTACTCGGCCCGCTCGTGGTCTCCATGCTGCCCACCCTCGAAGTTACCGAGCAGATCGCGGCGATGCTGGTCCGCGTGCCCGCCGCAGGCCTCGGGCCCCAACTCCTCGACGCCCTTCGAGAGACGCGCCGCCGCCTCGGTGCATGGCATACGGCAGCGGGGGGCGAAGTCCCGTACCGCCCGGCGGGCAGCGGACTCACCGGATCGGTGAGTGTCGAGCTCGCGACCCGCGACCCGCTCGGTGCGCTGCGTCAGGACATCTTCGAGCCCCTGCTGCACCGGCTTGCTGAATCGATTCGTCACATCGAGGTGCTCACGGCGGCGCTGAATGCCGCCCCGGACGGCGAAGCCCCGGACGGCAACGCCCCGCACGGGCCGGAACTGGGCGCCGTACACACCGCGCTGTGCGAACTCGGCGCCCGCATCGAGCAGTACGCGGCCGACGCCCCACCGGCTCAGGCCCCGGGCCGGCCGCATGACGGCGCTCGGCGCAACACGCCGCTGCGGTCCGTGCCGGACACTGCTTCCGGGAGCGTGCCAACTCCCGCTTCGTGCAGCACGCCGAGTCTGCGGCAGGCCGTGGAGCAGGCGGTGACTTCTCTCCCGGGGCCCTTCACCGGCCGGGACGTCCTGCTCGCGCTGCCTGCGGGGTCGTACCAGGACCCGGCGAAGTCGGTCAGCAATGCCCTGTCCGCCATGGCCAAGTCCGGCCGCCTCCTGCGCATATCCCGCGGCATGTACGCCGTGGCCTCTCCGTCCTCCGGCGCATTCGCCGTGACCTCCTGAAGGGAACCGCGCCATGCATCCCTCGCACCCGGCCGCCGAAGTCCGCGTCTTCTCCCACAGTGCGGCCCTGATCGACGGCGTCCCCGTGACCGCTCCACCCTTCGTCGACATTCAGGAGGTCGTCATCGGGATCCTCCGTCAGCGCGCCCAGGAAATGGGCGGCCCGGCCCAGGCGGCGATCAGTGACGACCGCTACGGCGGCGCGATCCGCCTCCTGATCCACCCGGACGGAACCACCGAATCGGCGGACTGAGCGCCGCTCGCCGTTGGCGGTCCGGTCTGCTGGGGGTGGGCGGTCGACAGGGGGAGCGGTAGGGGATGACGTCGCCGACGTAGCGGCGGCATCGTGCCAGCGCCATCCCACCGTCTGCCATCGCCAGGTGTGGCCACGTTTCCTCAGCAGGCTGGTGGCGCCGCCGGATCGGCGTTTCGGTGGGCATGTACGTCTCGGTGTGTTGACCGAGGAGATCAGCCCCGCGCTGGTGGACGAGGTCGTGGCACTGACCGGCCGCGGAGAACTTCGCCGTCGGCTGCTGCCGGCCCGGACGGGGGTCTACTTCGTCTTGGCGCTGTGCCTGTTCAGTGGCCTTTTCCAACCTCATGTTGAGGCGTGGTGAAGGACGAGGAACCGCCTTCACGATGTCGGTGATCCGGTTCGTGCTGCGGCGGAGTTCCCGCGGCAGGCGCCAGCCCTTGAGATAGCCATCGCCTGCTCACCCAGGCAGCGGATCTTGGCGTGGGCGGTGTTGTGTCGCCTCTTCCAGCCTTTGAGGTGGCGGCTCCGGAAAGGGACTCGGATGTGATGGCCGGCGCCTTGGTACGCCTTGTCCGTGCAAGGATTTCAGTTCCGCGGCGGCGAGCGCGTCCACAGCGCCGTGGCTTCGGGCGGCGGTCAGATCTCGGGTGGCGCCCGGGTGGGCCGGTGATGCCCAGAGCAGTCGGCCGAACGGAACACTCAGCACCTGGACGTTCATGCCGTGCCGCTTGTGCTTCCCGGAGTGGTAGCGGGTGTCGGCGGCGATCCGGTCGATGGGCAGCCGGATGCCGTCCAGGATGCGGAACGCCTTGGGGACGGCAGCCTTCATCGCCTCGACCAGGGTCGGTGCGGGAGCGGCCTGTACTTCGATTGCCTCGCGTGTGTACCGGTACACGGTCAGCATGCCGATTCCGAACCCGGCGGCGAGCTGGACACAGGTGTCGCCGCACCGCAGATGGGCCAGGGCACGCAGGGCCTCACGGCCGACCAGCAGACGCCGCCACCGCCTACCAGCCGCTCCAGAAGCGACATCTGAGGCGCCCGCGGAGGGAACTCGCGGCCCTCCGCCTCACCCCCGTCCACACGGGCTTGGCGGGGGTGAGGCGTACGGACGGCGAGGGGAGCGCGCGCCGGCGCGTCCCGTGCCGGGCGCGGGGGAACCCGGCGTACCGCCTCGGGCGTCGGCCGGGGTGCGGGAGAATCGGCGGAACTGCCGTACGCCGGTTCCGGGCTCCTCCAGGGGCTCGGGCTCTCGACTGGAGGCCGTCCCGTGACCGCTGCCTGGCTCCCGCCCGCGGAGTACATCGCCACCATCGCCCGGGCGACCAGCTACGCCTGCCTCTACTTCACCGACTCCGCCGGACGGCCCGTGCAACTGCGGGCCACCTACTCCCGGTCGGAGCCCTGGCAGTGGCCCGGCGGGAACATGGATCCGGGCGAGACCCCCTGGCAGTGCGCCGTGCGCGAGTGCCTGGAAGAGACGGGCATGGCCTTCGGGGGCGAGCCGAAGCTGCTCGGCACCCATTTCATCGGGCACCAGGGCGACGCCTGGCCGGCGAACCACATCGGCTTCATCTTCGACGGGGGCCCCCTCACCGACGAGCAGATCGCCTCCTTCGTCCTCGATCCCGTCGAGCACACGGAGGTCGGGGTCCACACCGTGGCCGAGTGGGAGGCGATCATGACGCCGCGCAACTTCGCCCGCCTCGCGGTGATCGACGCGGCTCGGCGCGCCGGGACCGTGGCCTACATGGAGATCCCGTAGGCCGGTGGACGGCGTTATCCGGCCGGATGGGAGCCGAATCCTCGCCCCGCGCCGCGCCGTTCGGCAGAATCGGGCCGTCGGTACGGGACGAGAGGGCGGCCATGGCACGGGGGACGGACACGGATGCGGGCACGGATGCGGGCACAGGTGCGGGCACAGAGGTACCGGGGCTGGCGGGGGTCCCGCTCCTCGGCTCGCTGTTCGACCTGAAGGCGGACTCGCTCGGCACCTATCTGCGGGCCCGGCACCGCCACGGCGACGTCGTACGGATCACGGCGGGGCCGCCCGGCCTGCGCGCACAGCTGTACTGCGTCTTCTCCCCCGAGGGCGCGCAACAGGTCCTCGCCTCGGAGTCGGCCAACTTCCGCAAGGACAACCCCTTCTACCAGGAGGTGCGGGACTCCTTCGGCAACGGTCTGCTGACCAGCCAGGACGAGGACTACCTGCGCCAGCGGCGGCTCGTCCAGCCGCTGTTCACCCGCCGCCGCGTGGACGGGTACGCCGACGCGATCGCCGCCGAGACCCGCGCCACCCTCGACTCCTGGCAGGAGGCGCAGGGCGGAGTCGTCGACGTCTGCGAGGAGATGACGGGCCTCGCCCTGCGCGCCGTCTCCCGCATCCTCTTCGGTACCGACACGGACGCCACCGTCGAGGTCGTGACCCGGTGCTTCCCCGTCATCACCGACTACGTGCTGCGCCGCGGCTACTCCCCCGCCACCATCCCGCGCACCTGGCCCACCCCCTCCAACCGGCGGGCGGCGGCCGCGATGGACGAGCTGTACGCGGTCTGCGACCGGATCATCGGCGAGCGGCGCGGCGCCCCCTCGGACGGTCCCGGGGAGGACCTGCTGACGCTGCTCGCGGCCGCGGAGAACCCGCCGGCCGACGGGGACCCAGGCAGCGGCGGGGCGACCGGCGGCGGGCAGTCCGGGGGCGGGTTCGACGCCGCCGAGCTGCGCGACCAGGTGCTGATCTTCCTGCTGGCCGGGCACGAGACGACCGCCACCTCCCTCGCCTTCGCCCTGCACCTGCTGGCCCTCCACCCCGAGACACAGGACCGGGCCCGCGAGGAGATCTCCCGGGTGCTGGGCGGCCGTACGCCCGGGGCCGCCGACCTGGACCGCCTGCCGTACGTCACGCAGGTGCTCAAGGAGGCCATGCGGCTCTACCCGGCCGCCCCGGTCATCGGCCGCAAGGCGGTCGCGGCCACCGAGGTCGGCGGCCACACCGTTCCGGCGGGCGCCGACGTGATACTGGCGCCGTGGGTGACGCACCGCCACCCGGACCACTGGCCGGACCCGGACCGATTCGACCCCGACCGCTTCACCCCGCAGGCCGAGGCCGGGCGGCACCGCTACGCGTGGTTCCCCTTCGGCGGCGGCCCGCGCGCCTGCATCGGGCAGCACTTCTCGATGCTGGAGTCGGTGATCGCGCTGGCGATGATCCTGCGGGACCACGCCTTCGAGGCCGTGGACACCGATATCCCGGTCAGCGCCGGAATCACCCTGCGGACCGAGGGCCCCGCACGCTGCCGGATCCGGCATCCGGCCGGCCGGTAGCCTTCCTCCCGTGGCGGGGCACCAGGACGAGACCCGGGCGGCCTACGACGGCGTCGTCGAGCTGTACGCGTCGCTGTTCGCCGACCGGCTGGAGACGCGGCCGTTCACGCGGGCCATGGTCGGCACCTTCGCCGAGCTGGTCCGCGCGACGGGGAACCCGCGGGCGGCCGACGTCGGGTGCGGGCCCGGACATCTGACGGCCGTACTGCACGACCTGGGGCTGGACGCCTTCGGACTCGACCTCTCCCCGGCCATGGTCGGCCACGCCCGGCGGGCCCATCCCGCACTGCGGTTCGACGAGGCACGGATGGAGGCCCTGCCGGTCGGGGACCGTGCGCTCGGCGGCGTGCTGGCTCACTACTCGATGATCCACACCCCGCCCGGGGAGTTGCCCGCGCTGCTGGCCGAGCAGGTGCGGGTCCTGGCACCGGGGGGCCTGCTCCTCGCCTCGTTCTTCGCGACCGACGGACCGGAGCCGGTCCGCTTCGACCACAAGGTGACGGACGCCTACAGCTGGCCGGTGGACCGCTTCGCCGGCCTGATGGCCGGAGCCGGCCTCGTCCCGTTCGCCCGGCTGCTCCACGACCCGGCCTCCGAACGCGGCTTCCTGGACGCCCACGTACTGGCCCGGCGCCCCTAGGGGCACGCTCTCACCCAGACCGGTTCGCCCAGACAGGTTCGCCTAGACCGCCGTCGGGGTGTGGTTGCCCTTGAGGCGTTCGAGGTCCGACGACCTGACCTGGATGACGAAGAGCGCGATCAGGGCCGTGGCCAGGGTGAAGACCGCCGCCGCCACGAAGGCCGCGCTCACGCCCGAGGTGAGGACCTGGTCGCTCCACGGCTTCGGGAGCTGCCGGGTCCGTACGAAGGACGCCTTCTGTTCCGGGGTCGCCGTGCTCAGGAAGGATCCCGCCTGCTCCTTGGCCTCGTGGCGGCTGGCGGTTCCGAACACCGTGACCAGGATGGACAGGCCCAGTGAACCGCCCACCTGCTGCATGGTGTTCAGCAGTCCGGAGGCCGCGCCGGACTCGCGGTCGGGCACGTTGGACAGTGCCATCAGCGTCAGGGAGACGAACTGCATGCCCATGCCCGCGCTGAACAGCAGCATCGGGCCCAGGATGCTGCCCAGGTAGGTCGAGTGGACGTCGGTCTGCGTGAGCCATGCCAGGCCGGCAGCCGAGAGCACCGAGCCGGTGACCATGAACGGCTTCGGCCCGTACTTCGGCAGGAGCTGGGAGGTGAGTCCGGCCGTTACCGCGATCATCGCGCTGACCGGCAGGAAGGCGAGGCCGGCCTCGATCGGGCTGAAGCCCAGGACGTTCTGCACGAACAGGGTCAGGAAGAAGAACATGCCGAAGATCGCGCAGGCGAAGAAGAGCATGATCGCGTACGTTCCGGCCCGGTTGCGGTCGGCGAACATGTGCAGCGGGGTGATCGGCTGGGGCGAGCGCCGCTCGTTCAGGACGAAGAGGGTCAGCAGGACCACGGCGGCCCCGAAGGAGGCCAGGGTGAGCCCGTCCGACCAGCCCTCCTGGGACGCGCGGATGAACCCGTAGACCAGTGCCACCATGCCGAGCGTGGACAGCAGGGCCCCCGCGGCGTCGAAGTGGCCCGGGTGCCGTTTCGACTCGCGGATGACCCTGGGGGTCGCGAGGGCGATCAGCGCGGCGATGGGGACGTTGACGAACAGCACCCAGCGCCAGTTGAGCCACTCCACGAGGATGCCGCCGGCGAGCAGCCCGATCGCGCCGCCCGCCGCCGATACGCCGGCGAACACGCCGAACGCCCGGGTGCGTTCCGGGCCTTCGCGGAAGGTCGTGGTGATCAGCGCGAGCGCGGTGGGCGAGGCGATGGCCCCGCCGACGCCCTGGAGGGCCCGGGCGGCCATCAGCTGGCCGGAGTTCTGGGCGAGGCCGCCCAGCAGCGAGGCGAGGCCGAAGAGCAGGACGCCGAAGATGAACACGCGCCGCCGGCCGAGAATGTCGCCGGCCCGGCCGCCGAGCAGGAGCAGTCCGCCGAAGGTGAGGGTGTAGGCGTTGACGACCCAGGAGAGGCTCTCGGTGGAGAACCCGAGGTCCGTCTGGATCTGCGGCAGCGCGATGTTCACGATGGTGATGTCGAGAACGACCATGAGCTGGCAGGAGGCGATCACGAACAGCGCAAGCCCGTTCCCGCCCCCTCGGACCGTGCCGTCGGTCCCGTTGCTGGTCGGCAGTGCGTTCGGGTCCACCTAGTCGACGCTAAGCCGCACCCCGGGGGTCACCACTCGAACAGCCTAGTGGCAGTGATATTTCACATGTCACACTACGAATATGGACGACTTCCTCGGACTCTCCGCCGACTCGGCCCGGTTCACCTACGGCGCCCCGCGCGCGTTCGCCTTCGGGGACGACGGCGGGCTGCTCTGGTTCCTCCGCTCCACTAGCCCCACCGACGCCTTCGACAGCCTCTGGGTGCTCGATACGGCCACCGGGGCCGAGACCCGGCTGGCCGACCCCCGCGAGCTGTGCCCCGGCTCCGGCCCCGGTGTCCTCCCCGTCGCCGAGCGCAGGCTGCGCGAGCGGATTCGGCTCGTCGCCGCCGGCATCGGCTCGTACGCGCTCTCCGGCGACGGCCGCCACGCCGTCTTCGCACTCCACGGGAGGCTCTACCGGGTCAGCGCCGACGCCGCGGACAGGGCCGGCGCGGCGGGCCCGCCCGAGGAGCTCCCCGCCGCGGGCCCCGCCTTCGACCCCCGCCCCAACGCGGACGGCTCCCGCACCGCGTACGTCACCGGGGACGCGCTCCACGTCACCCCGGGCGGGCGGATCAGCCCCGCCGACGGGGCCCGCTGGGGCGTGGCCGAGTTCGCCGCCGCCGAGGAACTGGGCCGTTCCCGCGGACACTGGTGGTCCCCCGACGGGCTGACGCTGCTCGCCGCCCGCGTCACCGAATCCGCCCTCCAGCGGCGCTACTTCACCGACCCCGCCCACCCCGAACTCCCGGCCGAGGACTTCGCGTACCCGGAGGCCGGCGGCCCCAACGCGGACGTCCGGCTGTGGGTGCTCGGCCCCTCGGGCACCCGGGTGCGGATCGACTGGGACGCCGAGGCGTACCCGTACGTCTCCGACGCGGGCTGGCACGCCGGTGACACGGCCGCCGGCGAGATCCTGCTGACCGTCCAGGACCGGCTCCAGCGCACCGTCCTGCTGCTCTCCGCCGACCCGGCCACCGGCCGCACCCGGGAGCTGTCGCGCACCGAACACCCGCAGTGGGTGGACCCGATGGTGCCCGGCACCCCGGCCCGGCTGCCCGACGGGCGGATGCTGACCGCCGTCGACACCCCGGGCGGGACCGCGCGCGGCCTCGCCGTCGACGGCGTCCCGCTCACCGGGGACGGGATCCAGGTCCGCCGCGCGGCCGGCGTCCACGGGGGACGGCTGCTGGTCGAGGCCGGCCTGCGCGACCCCTCCGAGCAGCAGGTGCTGCTGCTCGACCCGGAGACCGGCGGGGTGACCCCGCTCGCCGACGGGCCCGGGGTCAACAGCGTGCTCGCCGACGCCGGGACGCTGCTGCTGACCCGCGCCGACGCCGACGGGATCCGGCGGACCGTACGCACCCCCGACGGGCGGGAGTTCGCCCCCGCCGACCTGTCGCGGCCGCTGCCGTACCGGGTGGTGCCGGTGCTGGAGCGGGTCACCGAGCACGGGGTCCCCACCGCCCTGGTGCTGCCCCGCGGCCACGTGCCCGGGCGGCGGCTGCCGGTGCTGGTCGACGCGTACGGCGGCCCCGGCTACCAGGACGTCAGCGCCGAGCCGCGGCGCTGGCAGGCCAAGCAGTGGTGGGCCGACCAGGGCTTCGCGGTGGTGACCGTCGACAACCGCGGCACCCCGTACGTCTCGCCCGCCTTCACGCACGCCGTGTACCGAGGCTTCTCCGAGGTCACCCTGGAGGACCAGGTCGCGGCCCTCCACGCGCTCGGGGCCCGGCACCCGGACCTCGACCTCGGCCGGGTCGGGGTGCGCGGCTGGTCCTACGGCGGCTACCTGTCCGCGCTGGCGGTGCTGCGCCGCCCGGACGTCTTCCACGCGGCGTCGGCCGGGGCCGCGCCGACGGACTTCCGGCACTACGACACCGCGTACACCGAGCGGTACCTGGGCCTGCCGCAGGAGGACCCCGGGGTCTACGAGCGGGACTCGCTTGTCCCCGACGCCCCGAAACTGACCCGGCCGCTGCTGCTGACCACGGGCCTGGCCGACGACAACGTGCACCCGTCCCACACGCTGCGCCTGTCCCGGGCCCTGACCGACGCGGGCCGCCCGCACCGCCTGCTGGCGCTGCCGGGGGTCACCCACATGACGCCGGGCGGGACGCGGGAGAAGCTGATGGCGCTGGAGCTGGAGTTCTTCCGCGAGGTACTGGGCTGAGATCGCGTCATCACCGGGCAGGGGTGCGGCGGGGGGCCCGGGGGGGCGGGGGGGGGGGGGGCCCCCCCCCCCCCCCGCGCGCCCCCCCCCCCCCCCGGGGGGTGAAGGGCCCCACCCCCGGGGGGGGCGCGGGCCCACCCGCGCCGGGGGTGGGGGGCAGGGG
>NZ_JBHXQN010000019.1:0-88042 GCF_042717785.1 Streptomyces sp. NPDC058619 | reverse complement strand
GGATTTTCTCCGGGTGTTACTGGGCTGTTACCGCGTCAACACCGGGCTGGGGTGCGGCGGGGCCCCGGAGACGCCTTCGGCTCCGGGGCCCCGCCTCTTCCCGTGATCCCCGTCAGTCACCCGGGAAGTGACAGGCCACCTCCCGGGAGGCGGCGAGCCGCAACAGCGGCCGTTCGGTGCGGCAGATGTCCCGCGCCGTGGGGCAGCGCGGGTGGAAGGTGCAGCCCGGGGGTGGGGCGGCCGGGCTCGGGGGGTCGCCGAGCAGCACGATCCGCTCCCGCCGCCGTTCCGCCGCCGGGTCGGGCAGCGGGACGGCGGACAGCAGTGCCCGCGTGTACGGGTGCTGCGGGGTCTCGTAGAGGGACGCGCGGTCCCCGATCTCGACGATCCGGCCGAGGTACATGACGGCGACGCGGTCGCTGACCCGTTTGACCACCGACAGGTCGTGCGCGATGAACACGTACGCGAGCCCCAGCTCGGCGCGCAGCCGCTCCATCAGATTCACGATCTGGGCCTGTACGGACACGTCGAGGGCGGAGACCGGCTCGTCGGCGACGATCAGCCGCGGGCTGGTGGACAGCGAGCGGGCGATGCCGATGCGCTGGGCCTGGCCGCCGGAGAACTCGTGCGGGTAGCGGTCGATGTGCTCGGGGATGAGCCCGACGAGCTCCATCAGCTCGGCGGCCCTGCGGCGTGCGTCACCCGCGCTCCAGCCCTGGACCAGCAGCGGGTCGGAGATGATCCGGGCCACCGTCTGGCGGGGGTTGAGGGAGGAGTGGGGGTCCTGGAAGACCATCTGGATGTTCCGGCGCAGCGGACGCAGGGCCCCCTGGGAGAGCCGGCTGATGTCGCGGCCCTCGAAGGCGACGGTGCCCGAGGTGGGCTGCATCAGCCGTACGAGCATCCGGCCCGTAGTGGACTTCCCGCAGCCCGACTCCCCGACCAGGCCGAGGGTGCGGCCGGGCATCAGGTCGAAGGAGACCCCGTCCACGGCGTGCACGGGCGCCCCCCGGCGCCCGGTCACGGACCGCTTCCCGGGGAAGGTCATGGTCAGGTCCCTTACGGACAGCAGCGGTTCGGCGCCGGTGTCCCCGGGCGGGCCGGTGGCGGCGGCGGTGGCGGTCATCGGGTGGCCTCCTCGGCGGTCCGGGCCCCGGCGAAGTGGCAGGCCGCGGTCCGCGGCGGCCCGTCCCCGTACGCCGCGAGCTCCGGCCGTACGTCGGTGCAGCGCGCGGCGGCGCGGCCGCAGCGCGGGGCGAAGGCGCAGCCGGGGGCCGGGGCGAGCAGGGACGGCGGAGAGCCGGGGATGAAGGGCAGGGGTCCGTCGTCGGCGTCGTCGAGCCGGGGCAGCGAGTCGAGCAGGCCGCGGGTGTAGGGGTGTGCGGGGTCGGCGAACAGCGCGTCCACCGGGGCCTGTTCGGCGGCGCGGCCGCCGTACATGACGAGGACCTCGTGGGCCACGCGGGCCACGACGCCCAGGTCGTGCGTGATCATCACGACGCCGAGGCCGCGTTCCTGCTGGAGCCGGGCGATCAGCTCCAAGATCTGGGCCTGCACGGTGACGTCGAGGGCGGTGGTCGGCTCGTCGGCGATCAGCAGGTCGGGCTCGCAGGCCAGGGCCATGGCGATCATCGCGCGCTGACGCATGCCGCCGGAGAACTGGTGCGGGTACTCCCCCGCCCGGCGGGCGGGTTCCGGGATGCCGACCTCGCCGAGCATGTCGACGGCGCGGGCGCGGGCGGCGGCCCGCCGGGCCTTGAAGTGCACCCGGTAGTGTTCCGCGATCTGCTCGCCGACCGTGTAGTAGGGGTGCAGGCTGGACAGCGGGTCCTGGAAGATCATCGCGATGCGGCGGCCCCGTACGGCGGACAGCTGCCGCTCGGAGAGGCCGGTCAGCTCCCGGCCGGCGAGGGCGACGGAACCGCTGACCTCGGCGCCGCCCCGGTGCAGGCCCATCAGGGCGAGGGAGGTGACGGACTTGCCCGAGCCGGACTCGCCGACGATCCCGAGGGTGCGTCCGGCCTCGACGGTGAACCCGAGGGAGTCGACGGCCCGGACGCGGCCGCGCGGGGTGGTGAACGTGACGCGCAGGTCGCGCACGTGGAGCAGGGGCGTGGTCGCGGCGGCGGCCATCAGTACCTCACCCTCGGGTCGATGACGGCGTACAGGAGGTCGACCGCGAGGTTCGCGACGACGATGAAGAACGCGGCGAGCAGGGTGACCCCGAGAACGACCGGCTGGTCGGAGCTGACCAGGGCGCCGTAGAACAGCCGCCCGATGCCGGGGAGTCCGAAGATGGACTCGGTGATGACGGCTCCGGCGAGGAGCCCGCCGAGGTCCATGCCGAAGAGGGTGAGGATGGGGGTCATCCCGGAGCGCAGTCCGTGTTTGACGACGACGGTGCGCTCGGGCATGCCCTTGGCGCGGGCGGTGCGGATGTACGGCTCGGCCATGGCCTCGATCATCGAACCGCGGCTCTGGCGGGCGTACATGGCGGCGTACAGCAGCGCGAGCGCCGTCCAGGGCAGGAGCAGGTTGGCGGCCCAGGACAGGGGGCCGTCGGTGAACGCCTGGTAGGTGGGGTAGGGCAGCAGTCCGGCGACGCGGATGACGCCGTGGATGAGCAGGACCGAGGTGAAGTAGACGGGCAGCGAGGCGGCGGCGACCGCGCCGACCATCAGGGCCTTGTCGGTGGCGGTGTCCTTGCGCAGGGCGGCGGTGACCCCGGCGCCGAGGCCGAGGACGAGCCACAGGACGGCGGCGCCGAGGGCGAGGGACGCGGAGACCGGGAGCCGGTCCGTCAGCAGGTCCCAGACGGGCAGGGAGTTCTCGTACGAGTAGCCCAGGCAGGGGAAGCCGCAGTCCACGGCGTACGCGCCGGTGCCGAGGGTGCGCCCGGTGAAGATGCCGGTCAGGAAGTCGGCGAACTGGCGCCACAGCGGCTGGTCGAGGCCGAGGTACGCCCGTACGTCGGCCAGCCGCTCGGCGCTGCAGGTCTTGCCGCAGGCGGCGGCGGCCGGGTCGGAGGGCAGGACGTAGAAGATCAGGAAGGTGACGGCGGCGATGGCGAGGAGCACGCCGGCGAGGGCGAGGAGCCGGCGGGCGAGGTAGAGGATCACGTGCGGCCGCCCCTCGGGTCGAGGATGTCGCGCAGGGCGTCGCCGAGCAGGGTGAAGGCGAGCACCGCGAGGAAGAGGAAGACGCTGGGGATAACGAAGTACATGGGGTCGGTCTCGTAGAAGGCCACGGACTCGGCGATCATCTGGCCCCAGGAGGGGGTGGGCGGGCGGACGCCCACGCCGAGGTAGCTGAGGGCCGCTTCGGTACTGATCATGCCGGGGATGAGCAGGGTGGTGTAGGCGATGACCGGGCCCGAGACGCCCGGCAGGATGTCGCGGGTCAGGATGCGCCAGGGGCCGGCGCCGCCGACGCGGGCGGCGTCGACGTACGCGCGGTGTTTGAGGGAAAGGGTCTGGCCGCGGACGACGCGGGCGACGCCCGGCCAGCCGAAGACGCCGATGACGGCGGTCATGAGCACGATCCGGTTGACGTCCTTGGCCACGGACAGCATCGCGATCATGAAGATCAGCGAGGGGAACGACATGGTCAGGTCCATGAGCCGGGACAGGACCGCGTCGGTGCGGCCGGCGAAGTAGCCGGCGGCGATCCCGGCGGCGGTGCCGGTGACCACCACGATGGCGGTGGCGGCGAAGGCGATGAGGAGGGAGACCCGGGCGCCGTGGACCACGCGGGCGAACAGGTCGCGGCCGGTGACGGGTTCGACGCCGAGCCAGTGCTCGGCGCCGATCCCGCCGAAGGAGCCCAGCGGCTGGCCTGCGAGGTAGGGGTCGATTGCGGTCTTGTCGAACTCCTCGGGCGACCAGCCGCCGAGCGCGCCCAGCCAGGGGGCGGTGGCGGCCATGAGGACGAAGAGGAGGACGACGCAGAGGCTGACGCGGACGGCGGGGCGGCGGCGGAGCTCCCGCCGGGCGAGCTGCCAGGGGCTGCTGCCCGGCGGGACCTCCTTCACCTCCGGTGCGCCGGCGGCGGGTGCGGTGGGGGTCATCGCGGGGTGGGGCTGCTCGTCCGGCCTCAGCCCTGGCTCTTCGACGGGTCCTTGAGGCCGACCGCGGCGTAGTCGATCGTGCCGGTCCACACGGGGTGGCCGAAGGCGCCCGCGATGTTGGGGCCGACGAGCAGCGGCTTGCGCTCCAGGATGAGCGGGACGGACGGGGACTTCTTCATGAGCTCCGCGTCCAGGTCGATCCAGGCCTGATGGGCCTGCTTGGCGTCGGCCATGGCGTTGATCTCGTCGATCCGCTTCATCGTCGCGTCGTCGCGGAACTGGCTGTAGTTGCCCTGGTTGCCCTTGTCCTTGATGGTGCGTCCGTCGAAGACGAAGGGGATCCAGGTGGAGCCGGACGGGTAGTCGGGGCACCAGCCGCTGAGCGACATGTCGGGCGTGGTGGACAGGTCGCCGATGACGTCGTAGTAGGCGCCCGGGTCGACGGTGTCGACGACGACCTCGATGCCGGCGCGGGACAGGCCCTGCTGGAGGGCCTCCGCCTTGCCCTTGTCGCCGGTGGAGACGGACAGGGAGACCTTCAGCTTCTCCTTGCCGGCGGCCTTGAGCAGTTCCTTCGCCCTGGCCGGGTCGCCGGCCGGGGCGATCTTCAGGGTGTCGGCCTGCCGGCCGCCGGAGAGCGCCGGGGGCAGGTAGGCGGTGGCGACCTCGTTGAGGGCCGGGCCGCCGCCTGCGGTGACCACGGCCTCCTTGTCGACGGCGTACTGCACGGCCTCGCGGACCTTGGGGTCGTCGAAGGGGGCCCGGGAGTTGTTCAGGTGGAGCATCTCGGTACAGCCCTGCGACTCGGCGAGCAGCCGCGCCTTGACGTCCGCCTGGGGGAGGACCTTGGGGGCGCTCTCGGGGCGCATGTCGGCGTACTGGACGGTGGAGGCGTCGGCGCCCTCGCCGGCGATGATCCGGTCGTCTATCTGGCCGCCCTTGAGGCCCATGACGACCACGAACCGGTCCGGGTAGGCCTTGCGCACGGTGTCGGTGGCGGCGTCCCAGTGTTCGTTGCGGACCAGGACCAGCTTCTTGTCGCGGTCGTACGACTCGATCTTGTACGGGCCGGAGGAGAACGGGCGGGCGTCGTACTGGGTGCCCTTCTCCTGGGACTGGGGGACGGGGGCGAAGGTCGGGAGGGTGGCCGTCGCGGAGAACTCGGCTACGGGACGCTTGAGTTCGAAGACGATCGTCCGGTCGTCGGGGGTCTTCACGGAGTCGAGGTGCCGGCCCTGGAGGGGGCCCTTGTAGCCCTCGGTGCCGGCCAGGTACTGGGCGGCGTAGTCGGGGCCGCCGGTGAGGTCGGGGGCGAAGGAGCGCTCGACGTTGTACTTGACGTCCTGGGCCCTGACGGGCGAGCCGTCCTCGTACTTGACGCCCTCCTTGAGGGTGAAGGTCCAGGTGCGGCCGCCGTTGGAGGGGGTGCCGAGGTCGGTGGCGAGGTCGGGGACCAGCTCGCTCCCGGCCCTGCCGGGCTCGGCCTTGAAGGTGACGAGCGTGCGGTAGAGCAGGCGGGTGCCGAAGTCCATGGTCGGCATGACCCAGTTGCGGGCGGGGTCGAGGTGGGCGAAGTCCTGGTTGGACAGGACGGTGAGCGTGCCGCCCTTGACCGGGGTGCCGCCGAGCACCTTCCCCTCGTTCGCGGCGGCCGGGTTGGCGGCGCCGGCCCCGGCGGATCCCTTCTTGGCGGTGTCGGAGCAACCCGAGGCGCCGAGTGCGAGTGCGGCCACCAGGGCGGTGGCGAGGGCGAGTGGGGTGCGCTTGGTCATGGGTCACTCCAGTGAAGGGCCACGCTCTACGATGTGACCGGTAACATAGTAATGTGAAATTGCACTGACAAGAGGTGGGAGCCCCCGTTATCCAGCCGTGTCCGAACCCGGACTGACGGAACGTCGGCCCCGGGGGGCCGGATGTGGAGCCGGGGCGGCCGGGCGGCGGAGCCGGGCCGGCGGTGAGCGCCGTTCAGGGGCCTCCGTGCGCGCGGCGCGTGGGGGCGCGCCCGCCGGGGAGGGCCAGGTCCGCGTCAAGGTCGCGGCGGCCGGGGTCAACGGCCTCGACTGGAAGGTCCGTCGGGGCTACCTCAGCGGGGGCGAGCCCCTGGACGCGCCGATGGGCACCGGCATGGAGTTGTCCGGCACCGTCGACGCGGTGGGTCCCGGCGTGCACCAGTGGCGCCCAGGCCCGCAGGGCGTCGACGCCGTCCTCGACTGCTCCGGCCGCGGCGAACTGCCCGGCTCCGTCGCGCTCACGGGCGGCCCGGACCGGGTCGTCACCATCGCCGACCCGGCCGGCGCGGCCGAGCACGGCGTCCGGTTCACCGGCGAGGCCGGCTCGCTCGCGGAGGCCGTCACCGAGCTACTGCCGCTGGTCGAGGCGGGGCGGGTCCGCATCCCCATCGACGCCGTCTCCCCCCTGGAGGAGGCCGCCGACGCGCAGCGCCACAGCGAGAAGGGCCACCTCCAGGGCAAGGTGCTCATCCGGCCCGGCGCCTGACCTTGCGTCCGCGAACCCGGCCCGCGGGCGCCCGGTGCTAGACGCCGGAGCCGAGGCGGCCCGGGACGCGGCCGACCGGTTCGTCGCGGCCCTGCGCCCAGAGCGAGCGGACGTGGCCGAGGTGGCGGACCATGCAGGCCTCGGCCGCTTCGGCGTCGCCGGTGAGCATCAGGTCGAGCAGCTCGATGTGCTCCTCCGCCGAGGAGACCAGCTTGCCGGCCTCGTCGAGGCCTGTGAGCCCGTACAGGCGCGAGCGCTTGCGCAGGTCGCCGACGGTCTCGACCAGCCGGTCGTTGCCCGCGAGGCCGAGCAGGGTGAGGTGGAAGCGGCGGTCCGCCTCCAGGTACCCGATGAGGTTGTGCTCGCGCGCGCTGGTGACGATCTCCTCGGCGATGGGCCGCAGCGCCTCCAGCTGCTCGGCGGTGGCGATCTTCGTGATCCGGCCGATGGTCGGCACCTCGATCATCGTGCGCAGTTCGGTGTACTGGTCGAGGTCGCGCTCGCTGACCTCGGTGATGCGGAAGCCCTTGTTGCGGACCGGCTCGACCAGTCCCTCGCGGGCCAGGTCGAGCATGGCCTCGCGCACCGGGGTGGCCGAGACGCCGAGTTCGGCCGCGAGGCCCGGGGCGGAGTAGACGCTCCCGGGGCGCAGTTCACCCGCTATCAGGGCTGCTCGGAGGGCGTGGCCGACCTGGTCGCGGAGCCGTTCCTGGGCCTTGATGAGACTGTGCTGCTTCAGGTCACCCATTGCATTTCCTCCGGAACATCGCAGAGGAACAGCGTACAATGTCACGTTGCGCTGTTCGCTCCGGCGGCCCGGAACAAAGCGACCGCCACGGCAAGATCCTCCCAGGCCATGCCGACACTCTTGAAGAGCTGTGGACAACCCGGTGCCCGCCCTCCCGGCAGCCGCCCGGCGACCAGGTCGGCGAGGGTGCCGGCGATGTGGCCGGGCCCGATGGCGCCCTCCGCCTCCGGGATCAGCAGGTCCCCCGCCTCCCGCAGGGCCGCCGCACGCGATTCGACGTACACGGCCGACCTCCGCACGAGGCCGGTGTCCGTCTCCCGGGCCGTCGGCTCGTGCGAGCCGACGGCGACGACGGTGGCGCCCGGACCGACCAGGCTCCCGTCGAAGAGCGGTGAGCGGGACGTGGTGCAGCAGACGACCAGATCGGCGCCGGCCACGTCACCGGGCCCGCCGGCCCGGGCGGGCGCGCCCAGGGAGCGGGCGTACGCGGCGAGCTTGCGCGCGCCCGCCGGGTCGCTGGCCACGACCACCGCCCCGGCCAGCTCCCGTACGGCGAGCAGCGCGTCCAGGTGCCCGTACGCCTGCGGCCCCGACCCGAAGAGCACCAGCCGCAGCGGCCGCCCGGCCGGCGCGAGGTGGCGCACGGCGAGGGCCGAGACCGCCGGGGTGCGCAGCGCGGTGAGGGCCGCGCCGTCGAACAGGGCCAGCGGCCGCAGGGTGGGGCCGTCCAGCAACAGGTAGGAGCCGGTGATCCGGGGCAGGCCGCGCGCCGGGTTCCCGGGCGCGACCCCGGCGACCTTCACCCCCGCGTACGCCGCGGACGCCGCCGGCATCAGCAGCAGCTCCCCGCCGGGCACGGCCATCGCGGTGCGCTGCGGGCAGCCCTCCGGGTCCGGCCCGTCCCGCAGGGCGGCGGCCAGCGCCTCGACCGCGGCGGCCGGGGTGATCAGCCGGGCCGTCTCCTCGGCGCCGAACTGCGGGAGGCCCGCCCCGCCGGGCCCGTTCACAGCGAGAAGCCGGTGCCGAGGGGGTCGTACGGGTCCGTCAGGAAGGTGTGCTCCCCGGTCCGGTAGGCGGTCCCGGTGACCTCGGTGACGGAGCCCGGCAGCATCCGGCCGGTGAACACGGTGCCGGTGACCGACTCGTGGAGCAGGTCCTCCCCCGGGCCGAGCCGCCCGTCCTGCGCGAGCAGCGCGAGCCGCGCCGAGGTGCCGGAGCCGCAGGGCGAGCGGTCGACCTGTCCGTCGGCGAAGACGGTGGCGTTGCGCTGGTGCGGCCCGAAGGGGGTGTCGGGCAGCTCCTCGTGGAAGATCACCCCGTACACGCCGGAGAGCAGCGCTCCGCCCGGGTGCCAGGTGGCGGGGTGGCCGGCCAGCGCGGCCCGGATCTCCCGGCCCGCCCGGACCAGGGCGGGCAGCGCCTCGCGCGAGACGTCCAGGCCGAGGTCCCGGGCGGCGACGGAGGCGTACCAGGCCCCCGCGTACGCGAGGTCCACCTCGGCGACGCCGACCGAGGTGGCGACGGGGACCTTGCGGGCGCCCACCCGCGCCGGGACGTTGCGGAAGGTGATCCCGGTGGTGCGGCCGCCGCCCCGGTGCACGGTGGCGGTGACCCGCCCGGACGGCACGTCGATGCGCACCTGGGCGTCGCCGTCGTCGGGGGCGGCGACCCGGCCCGTGTCCACGGCCCAGGCCCCGAGCGCCATGGTGCCGTGGCCGCAGGCGGTGGAGTAGCCGTCCTTGTGCCAGAACAGGACGCCGAAGTGGGCGCCGTCGTCGTCGGGCGGCACGACGAACCCGCCGTACATCCCCGCGTGCCCGCGCGGCTCCCGCACGAGCAGGCGGCGTACGTCGTCCAGCGGCCCCCGGCGCGGCGCGGTTCCGGACCCCCCGGGGCCGATGGCGGTGGCACAGCGCTCGGCGACGGTGTCGCCGGGCACGGCCGCGACCGGCGCACGGGCGAGGTCGACGATCCGGAAGGGCTCGCCGGCGGCGTGGTAGTCGGTGGTCCTCACCGGGGGGACGGTCACAGGAGGAATCCTCCGGGGAAGGGGTCTGCGGGGTCGAGGAAGTACTGGGCGGTGCCGGTGATCCAGGCCCGTCCGGTGACGGTGGGGACGACGGCCGGCACTCCGCCGACGGTGGTCTCCCCGATCAGCCGGCCGGTGAACTCGGTGCCGATGAAAGACTCGTTGGCGAAGTCCGTGTCCAGCGGGAGGAGTCCGCGGGCGTGCAGCTGGGCCATGCGGGCGCTGGTGCCCGTACCGCAGGGCGAGCGGTCGAACCAGCCGGGGTGGATGGCCATGGCGTGGCGGGAGCGTCGGGCGTCGGACCCGGGGGCGGCGAGGTAGACGTGCTTGAGGCCGGCGATGGCGGGGTCCTCGGGGTGGACGGGCCGGTCGTCGGAGGCGTTGACCGCGTCCATGACGGCGAGGCCGGCGGCGAGGAGGTCGTCCTTGCGGGCGCGGTCGAACGGCAGGCCGAGGTCGTCCAGTTCCACGAAGGCGTAGAAGTTGCCGCCGTAGGCGAGGTCGTATGTGACGGTGCCGTACCCGGGGACGTCGGCCTTCAGGCCGAGGCCGACGCTGAAGGAGGGGACGTTGGTGAGGGTGACGGCGGTGGCCGCGCCGTCCTCGACGCGGACGTCGACGCTGACCAGCCCGGCCGGGGTGTCGAGCCGGACGGTGGTGACCGGCTCGACGACGGGCACCATGCCGGTCTCGACGAGGACGGTGGCGACCCCGATGGTGCCGTGCCCGCACATGGGGAGCAGGCCCGACACCTCGATGTAGAGGACGCCGAAGTCGGCGTCCGGGCGTGTGGGGGGCTGCAGGACGGCGCCGCTCATCGCGGAGTGGCCGCGCGGCTCGTACATCAGCAGGGTGCGGATGTGGTCCGAGTGCTCGATGAAGTGGAGCCGCTTCTCGGCCATGGTGGCGCCGGGGATCACCCCGACTCCCCCGGTGACGACCCGGGTCGGCATGCCTTCGGTGTGCGAGTCCACCGCGTGGTAGATGTGGCGCGTGCGCATGGGATCCCCCCGGACGGCTAGTTGAGACCCTCGGCGAGGGCCTTCTCGGTGGCGGCGCGGACGGCGGCCTCGGTCTCGCCCGTGAGCGGGAAGCGGGGCGGGCGGGTGGCGCCGCCGGGGCGGCCGGCCAGGTCCATGGAGAGCTTGATGGCCTGGACGAACTCGGTCTTGGAGTCCCAGCGGAGCAGGGAGTGCAGGGACTTGTAGAGCGGCAGGGCGGTGGCGAGGTCTCCGGCGACGGCCGCCCGGTAGAGGGTGGCGCAGGACTGCGGCAGGGCGTTGGGGTAACCGGCGATCCAGCCGACCGCGCCGGCGAGGGCGAGTTCGAGGAGGACGTCGTCGGCGCCGATCAGCAGGTCGAGGCCGGGGGCGAGCTCGGCGATCTCGTAGGCGCGGCGCACGTCGCCGCTGAACTCCTTCACGGCGACGATGGAGCCGTCGGTGTGCAGGCGGGCGAGGAGCGCCGGGGTCAGGTCCACCTTGGTGTCGTACGGGTTGTTGTACGCGACGACGGGCAGCCCGGCGCGGGCGACCTCGGCGTAGTGGGCGCGTACGGTCTCCTCGTCGGCCCGGAAGGCGTTGGGGGGCAGGAGGAGCACGGAGCCGGCGCCGGCCTCGGCGGCCTGGTCGGCCCAGCGGCGGGCCTCGGCGCTGCCGTAGGCGGCGACCCCGGGCATGACCCGGCGTCCGTCGCCGGCGGCCTCGACGGCGGTGCGGACGACGCGGGCCCGCTCCTCGTCGGTCAGGGTCTGGTACTCGCCGAGGGAGCCGTTGGGGACCACGCCGTCGCAGCCGTTGGCGATGAGCCAGGCCACGTGTTCGGCGTACGCGTCGTGGTCGACGCTGAGGTCCTCGCGCAGGGGGAGGGTGGTGGCGACCATGATTCCGTGCCAGGGGCGGGTGCGGGTGTCGCTGCGGGGCGCGGGGGTGGGCGCGTGGTTCATGGGGGACTCCCTAGTGTGGTGTGTGACATTTTACTAGCGCGTACGAGGCGGCCACAAGGGCCCGGACGGTCCGGATCAGCGCCCGGCGCGCGGCGGTTGGGCAGTGGGGGGCCCGTCGGGGGACGGCCCGGCCGCTCCCGTCGGGCGGAGTTCGGCGAGCCGGCCTCCGGCCGCTCCCGTCGGGCGGAGTTCGGCGAGCCGGCCCAGCGTGACCGGGCAGGACAGCGGGCGCCGGTCGGCGGCCGGCTCCTCCCCGGCGAGGGCGGCGACGGCCGGGCCGCACATCCGGCCCTGGCACCAGCCCATGCCCGCCCGGGTGAGGAGCTTGGCCGTACGGGCGTCCCGCGCGCCGAGGTCCCGCACGGCCTCGCGCACCAGCCCGGCCGGTACCTCCTCGCAGCGGCACACGGGGGTGTCGTCGCGCAGCCATCCGGTCCAGCCGTCGCCGGGCCGGTGGGCGGCGCCCATGGCGTCGGCGAAGGCCCGCAACCGCGCGCGGCGGCGGACCAGGGCGCCGGGGACCGGGCGTCCGGCGATCGCGTGGGCGGCGATCTCCCCCTCGGTCAGGGCCAGGTCGGCGCCGCCGATGCCGCCGGTCTCCCCCGCGGACCAGATGCCGGGCACGGACGTGCGCTGGCCGGCGTCCAGCTCCAGGGCGACGGCGCCGTCGGAGGTGCGGCGCGTGGCGCACCCCAGGCCGGTGGCGAGCTCCAGCTGGGGCACCAGCCCGTGGCCCACCGCGAGCGCGTCGCAGGCGATCCGGCGGCCGGTGCCCGGCAGCGGCCGCCAGTCCCGGTCGAGGCGGGCCACCGTCACCGCCTCGACCCGGTCGGTCCCGTGGGCCTCGGTGACGGCGTACCGGGTCAGGAGGCGGACTCGGTGGCGCAGCAGGGCGCCGCCGTACACGGCGCCCTCGGCGAGTTTGCGGGGGTTGCGCAGCAGGGCGCCGGCCCGCCGGGCGTACCCGGTGTACGCGGCGGCCTCCACCACAACCGGGACCTCGGCCCCGGCGGCGGCGAGGGACCCGGCCACGGCGAGCAGCAGCGGCCCGCTCCCGGCGACGACGACGCGCCGGCCCGGCAGGACGAGCCCGGCCTTGAGCATGGCCTGCGCCCCGCCGGCCCCGACCACCCCCGGGAGGGTCCAGCCGGGGAAGGGCAGCTGGCGCTCGTAGGCGCCGGTGGCGATCAGGACGGCCCGCGCCGGGACGGCCGCGGCGCGCTCCCCCGGGCCGTGGCCGGCGACGGCGTGCAGGAGCCAGCCGTCGGCGTCCGGGACCACCGTCCAGACGTGGTGTTCGGGCAGGTGGACGATGCGGCCGGCCGCCGCGTAGGCGCGCAGGGCGGCTTCACGGGCGGCGAACGCGGCCCAGCCGTGGTGCAGGGCCTCGGGACGGGCGGCGCCGAGGCCGGGGGCGGGATGGCGGTAGAACTGGCCGCCCGGCCGCTCCCCCGCGTCGAGGAGGGCGACGCGCAGGCCGAGCCCGGCGGCGGTGACCGCGGCGGCCAGCCCGGCGGGACCGGCGCCGACGACGGCGAGGTCGACGGGGGCGAGGTCGACGGGGGCGACGGCCTCCGGGACTCCGGCCGCTCCGGCCGCTCGGGACGTTCCCGCCGCTCCGGCACCTACGCCCGTTCCGGCGGGCTCAGACGGCGAGGTCGGCATGTCCGGTGCCCTCCTGGGTGGTGACGTCGTCCCCGGGGCGGGCCGGGACGAGACAGGCGCGCTGGTTGGGGCGGCCGTTGACGGTGACGAGGCAGTCGTAGCAGGACCCGATGCCGCAGAACGCGCCGCGCGGGGCGCCGCCCTCACGGGTGGTCCGCCAGGCGAGGATGCCCGCGGCCCACAGCACGGCGGCGACGGACTGGCCGGACTGGGCCGGGAGTTCGCGGCCGTCGAAGCGGACGGTGTGCTCCGCGGCCGGGGCGCCGCCGACCAGTGAGCGGGGGCTGCGCATCAGGGGGTCCTCCTCGGGGCGCGGGGCGGCGGGGCCTGGTCGAAGCGGTCGGGACGGAACGGCCCCCAGGGGAGCGGGGGTTCGGCGCCCGTGAGGGCGGCGGCGACCAGGGCGCCGGTGCCGGGTGCCAGGCCGATGCCGGCGCCCTCGTGGCCGCAGGCGTGCAGCAGGCCGGGAACGCGGCGGTCCGGGCCGATCGCCGGGAGGTGGTCGGGGAGGTAGGGGCGGAAGCCGTGGTAGGCGCGGAGCACCCGGACGTCCGCCAGTACGGGGAACAGCGCGGCCGCCTGGGCGGCGAGGCGGCGCAGGGCCTCGGTGGACAGCATGCGGTCGAAGCCGACGCGTTCGCGGGTGGCGCCGATCAGCACCGGGCCCGACGGGGTGCCCTCGACCACCGCCGAGGACTGCAGGGCCGCCGAGCCGCTGGCGACGTCCGCGATGTAGTCGGCGGCGTAGACCTTGTGCCGGACCACCCGCGGCAGCGGTTCGGTCACCAGGACGAAGCCGCGCCGCGGGAGTACGGGCAGGCCCGCCCCGGCGAGGGCGGCGACGTGCCCGCCCCAGGTGCCCGCGGCGTTGACCACCGCGGGGGCGGCGAGCTCGCGCCGGGCCGTGCGGACGCCCCGGACCGCGCCCGAGGCGTCCCGCAGGACCGCGGTGACCTCCTCGCCGAGGTGGAGCTCCGCGCCCGAGGCTGCCAGCAGGCGGGCGGCCGCCTGGGCGGGCTGGACCTGGGCGTCCTGCGGGTAGTGGAACCCTCCCGCGAGGCCGGGGGCCAGGTGCGGCTCCAGCTCGCGCAGGGCGTCGGCGTCCACGTCGAGGGCGGTGACCCCGACGGCGCGCTGCCCCTCGGCGAAGGCGCGGAGCGCCTTCAGGGCCCTCTCGTCGGGGGCGACGACCAGGCCGCCCTTGGCCTCGTACTCGACGGGTTCGGGTAGCACGGAGGCGAGTTCGCGCCAGAGCCCGGCGGAGAGGAGGGCGAGGTCGAGCTCGGGGCCGGCCTCCTTGTCGGAGACGAGCAGGTTGCCCTCGCCCGCGCCGGTGGTGCCGCCCGCGACGGGGCCTCGGTCGACCACGGCCACGGAGAGGCCGGCGCGTGCCGCGTAGTAGGCGCAGGCCGCTCCGACGACGCCGGCGCCGATGACGACGGCGTCCAGGGAGTGTCTCTTGAGCACGGCAGTAATATGTCACATTCTTTAGAGGCTGCCCAGACCGGCCTCACGGCCCCGTGCCCGATAGGCACGGGGCCGGTCCGGTGGGAACAGCCGCGCTGGAACAGCCGCAGTGGAACGGCCGCGGAGGATCAGCCGCGGAGGGGGCCCTCACAGCTGTACGAGGACGAGCCGGCGACCTTGTTGGTCCAGATCTCGACCGGCCCGAAGGAGCAGTTCATGTCGGCGAGGTTGTTGGAGGCCGCGCCCGCCCGGTCGAGGATGAAGTAGTCGACCGTCTCGGACATGTCCTTGAAGTTCTGGTCGTCGCTGCGCCAGTTCTTCAGGTTCGCGGTGATCCGGCCGGTACAGGTGAACCGGCGCTTGCCGGCGTCGCCGTTCTCCACGCAGTCCGGGGTGTTGTACGTCGCCGTGGCGAACGAGGACTTCACGGAGGCGAGCGCCGCGTCGCGCAGCTGCTCGACCGGGGTGAAGGTGGTGTTGGGCACGAAGAGCTGGTCGACCTTGGCGATCTGCGCGTCGAGGAAGCGGTCGTAGTCGCGCTGGAGGTAGGTGTCGGCGCCCGCGCGGTGGCGCCAGGCGTCGTACGCGGCGACGTCGTTGTTGCGCAGGTGGGTGTACATCTCGCGCAGCAGCGAGGGCTTCTGGGCCCAGAGGAACTCGAAGAAGGTGCCCGCGTAGCTGTAGAAGCGGAACCCGTCCCCCTCGTAGGTGGCGTTCAGCAGCTGCTCGACGGTCATCCGCGGGCCGCCGCCGGCCGTGTCGCCGATGATGCTCTTGACCAGGGACTTGCGGACGGCGATGCCGTTGTCGCGGGTGGCCCCGTCGAAGAACTCGGCCGTGCCCTCGTCCATGGCGGTCGTCCGGTCACCCTCGTACCAGGGACCCTCGCCGAAGAACCCGGGCACCGCGAAGCGGCCGTTGAGGTAGTGCGTGTACTCGTGGCGGAAGAGCTCCTCGAGGGTGAGCGAGGAGTCCTGCGGGACGCGCCGCTGGTAGGTGTAGAAGGTGGCGCCGTTCTCGATGTAGATGCCGCCGTTGTCGGTGTCGTAGCCCGTCAGGATCGGGTGGTAGTTCTCGTAGTCGGCGCGCGAGCCGTACAGCACGATGTTCAGCGTCGTGTTGGGGTCGCCGGCCAGCGGCTGGTCGGTGCCGAGGACGCGGTGGTACTGGGCCTTGACCTGCTTGCTCGCGTAGTAGAGCTGGTCGACGGTGGCCCGGTCCAGGCCGGTGCGTACCTTGATGGCGCCGTTGTCGTAGGTGTAGGTGTACGGGAAGATCTGCCGCTCGATGTCCTCCTTGCACACGCCGTACGGCTTGCAGGCCTGGAAGTAGTTGAGCCAGGAGACGACCTTGGCCCAGGGCTGGCTGCCGTTGCCGAAGGCCGTCCTGACGGGCTCCAGCAGGGCGCCCAGGTCGGCGGTGACCTGGGTCCGCAGGGCCGGGATCTCACCGAAGCGCCCGTACTCGCCGATCGCGTCGCGCACCACCCAGGCGTTGGCGGTGCCCTTGAGGTGGACGTAGCCCGCGAAGGCCTTGAAGGCGGCCCGGTAGGCGGGGTCGGCGGCGACCGCGGCGTGGAAGGCCGCGTCCTGGTTGCCGGGGTAGACCCCCAGGTAGTTGACGGAGAGGGCGGCCAGTGCGGCGCCCGCCCAGCCGGCGTCGAGGTGAGTGGCCGGGTGGGCCGGGTCCATGGTGGCCAGGACCTTCTTGATCAGACCCAGCTGGTGCTGGCGCAGGCCCGGGGCGCTGGCGGCGTAGAGGGCCTCGCGCAGGGTGTTGGCGTTGCTGCGGGTGACGTCGAAGGTGCGGGCGGCGTTGCCGAAGTCGGCGATCGCCCGGCGCATCGCGTCGACGGTCGGCGCGTCGGTGACGTCGATCTCGCCGCGCGAGTAGTCGTGGTAGGCGACGGCGTGCAGGTAGGTGAACATCTCCTCCAGATGGGCGGAGTTGGAGCCGTCGTGGGCGGCGGACAGGCTGGATATCCGCCGGGAGACGGCCTGTACGTGCGCGTCGGACATGACGGGCGCGAGGCGGGCGTCCCACGTCCAGATGAGGCCGCGCAGGCAGCCGTCGGCGAGGACGGCCCGGTCGCCGAGGAAGTCGGCGAACTGCTCGGGGGTGAGGTTCGTGATCCCGTCGAGGGTGCAGGGGACGGCGACGGCGAGGCCGCGCGTCGTGGGCGCCGCCTGCGCGGTCGCCCGGCGGCTCTTCTCGGTCCGCTCGGACGCGGCGGGCGCGGCGGTGGCGGCGCCGGGGACCTGGCCGGAGAGCGCCGTGCCGCCCGGGGCCGGGGCGGGCGCCGGGGTGTTGTCGCGGGCGTCGGCGAAGCGGTCGACCTCGTCGAACGGGTTCGGCGCCGGAGCCGCGGGGGGCCCTGAGGAGAACGTGCCGGCCGCCGGGGCACCCGCCGCGTTGGCGGGGACCGTCCGGTCGGCGGCCTGGGTCACTGCCTGGCCGGCGGTGGCGAGGAGGGTGACCGCCACGGCGGCGGAGAGGAGGGACGTGCGCACAGCTCTGTGCTGGAACACCAAGAACTCCTGTGGGGAGGGGAGGTGGGGGACGTGGCGCGGTGGTGCGTCGCGGACTGCGCGGAGGAACTGCCCTGCATCACGCGGCGTTTGACGGGAATTAATGTGCCGCCGGTGTGAGCTGTAACATAGTAATGTGAAATTGCACTGACAACCCCTGTGCGCCCACCAGTTCGCATCTTCTTGAGGGAGCACCCGTGACCGACACCCCCTCCGGCACCTCGCCCCGCACTCCCTCCGACGCTCCTCCCGGCCCTGCTCCCCGGCTCAACACCGGCAGCCACGACCTGCCGGTGTCAGTCGAGTTGTCCCGGTTCATGGCGGGGAACTGGGCCGCCTCCCCGCTGCCCGGCTCCGCACGCGTCCGCGCGTACGACGTCACCCCGGCCCGCCGCGCCCGGCTCTCGGCGCGCTTCCCGGGTGAGCGCCTGATCGTCCCGGCCGGCGAGCTCACGGTCCGCTCCAACGACTGCGACCACCGCTTCCGCCCGCACAGCGCGTACGCCTGGCTGACCGGCCTCACCGGCGAGGACCAGGCGGGGCACGTCCTGGTCATGGAGCCGTCGGGCCCGCACGCCCACGAGGCCGTGCTGTACCTGCGGCCGCGCTCGCCGCGGTCCGGCGGGAACGAGGAGTTCTACCGCGACCGCAGGTACGGGGAGTTCTGGGTGGGCCGCCGGGCGGACCTGGCGGAGGCGGAGCGCCTCACCGGCATCCGCTGCGCCCACCTGGACACCCTGGGCTCCCCGACGGGCCGCACCGCGGCCGCCGACACCGAACTCGCCACCGCGCTGTCGGAGTTGCGCCTGGTGAAGGACGCCTGGGAGGTCGCACAGCTCCAGCTGGCGGTCGACCACACGACGGCGGGCTTCGAGGACGTCGTACGGGAACTGCCGCGCGCCCTGGCGCACCCGCGCGGGGAGCGGTGGATCGAGGGGGTCTTCGGCCTGCGCGCCCGGGCGGAGGGCAACGGCACCGGCTACGACACCATCGCGGCCTCCGGCGCCCACGCCTGCGTGCTGCACTGGATCCGCAACGACGGCCGGCTCGACCGCGACGAACTGCTGCTCCTGGACGCGGGCGTGGAGACGGACACCCTGTACACCGCCGACATCACCCGCACCCTCCCGCTGTCGGGCCGGTTCTCCTCCGTCCAGCGGCAGGTGTACGAGGTGGTCCTGGCCGCCCAGGAGGCGGGCATGGCGGCGCTGCGGCCGGGCGCGAGCTTCCGCGACTTCCACCGGGCCGGGATGCGGGTCATCGCGGAGGGCCTGGCCCAATGGGGCGTCCTCAAGCACGCCGAGGGCGATCTGCACCGGCGCTACACCCTGTGCAGCAGCGGCCACATGCTCGGCCTGGACGTGCACGACTGCGCGCAGGCGCGGGCGGACACCTACCTCGACGGGGTGCTGGAGGAGGGCCAGGTCCTCACGGTGGAACCGGGGCTGTACCTCCAGCCGGACGACGAGACCCTCCCGCCGGAGCTGCGCGGCATCGGCGTCCGCATCGAGGACGACCTGGTCGTCACGGCGGACGGGGCCCGCCTGATGTCGGGCGCGCTGCCGCGCACGGTGGCGGGCATCGAGGAGTGGATGGGCCGCCTCCTGGACGCCGCCCGCTGAACCGGACCCACCGAGCCGGGCCGCACCGAGCACCGGACCGGGCCGGACCGCCGGACCGGACCGGGCCGCCGGGTGGAGCCGCGCCGGGCGGCCGGGTCCGCCCGCCGGTCCGCGCCGTCAGGGCAGGACCGCGACCCCGTCGAGTTCGACCAGCGCCTCTTCGTCCCAGAGGCGGACCACGCCGACGAGGGCCATCGCCGGGTAGTCGCGGCCCGCCAACCGGCGCCACACCCGGCCCAGTTCGGCCGCGTGGGTCCGGTACGCCGCCACGTCCGTCGCGTACACCGTCACCCGCGCCAGGTCCGCCGGGGCACCGCCGGCCGCGGCGAGGGCGGCGAGGAGGTTGGCCAGGGCGCACTCGAACTGCTCCGGCAGGGTCTCGCCCACGACCGTGCCGGAGGCGTCGAGCGCGGTCTGGCCGGCCAGGAACACCAGCCGGGAGCCGGTCGCCGCCACGGCGTGCGAGAAGCCCGTCGGCGGCGACAGCTCGGCCGGGTTGATCCGCTCCAGGCTCATCGCGCGGCCGCCTCCCCGGACGGCGCGTCCGTCGGCTCGACCGTCGGCGCGACCGACGGCACCCGCATCGGCTCTCCCGGCAGGTCGCCCGACGGGCCACCCAACAGGCCATCCGACGGGGCCCCGGGCGCGCCTGCCGGCAGCGGCGCCGCCGTGAGGTTCCGGTACAGCTCCTTCGCGATGATCGTGCGCTGCACCTCGCTGGCCCCCTCGTAGATCCGCGGCGCCCGGACCTCCCGGTAGAGGTGTTCCAGCAGGTGGCCCCGGCGCAGGGCGACCGCACCGTGCAGCTGCACCGCGTGGTCGACCACGTACTGGGCCGTCTCGGTGGCCAGCAGCTTCGCCATCGCCGCCCGGCGCGGCACGTCCGGGGAGCCCCTGTCGTGGGCGCCGGCCGCCGCGTACACCAGCAGCCGGGCCGCCTCCGTGCGGGTGGCCATCTCGGCCACCCGGTGCGCCACCGCCTGGAGGTCGCCCAGCACCCCGCCGAAGGCGGTCCGGGCCGCCGTGTGCGCGAGCGTCGCGTCGAGGGCGGCCCGGGCCATGCCCACCGCGAACGCCCCGACGCTGGGCCGGAACAGGTTCAGGGTGTCCATCGCGACCCGGAACCCCTGCCCCGGCACGCCGAGCAGGTCCTCGGGGCCGACCGGGACCCCGTCGAAGGTCAGGGAGCCGATGGGGTGCGGGGACAGCATGTCCAGGGCCTCCCCGCCGAGGCCGGGGCGGTCCGCGGGGACCAGGAACGCCGACACCCCCTTCGCGCCCGGCGCCTCACCCGTACGGGCGAACACGGTGTAGAAATCCGCCTCCGGGGCGTTCGAGATCCAGCACTTCTCGCCGCGGAGCCGCCAGCCCGCCCCGTCGGGCACCGCCGCCAGCGCGAGCGCCGCCGCGTCCGAGCCCGCCCCGGGCTCGCTCAGCGCGAAGGCGGCCACCGCCCGGCCGGCCCGCACCTCCGGCAGCCAGCGCTCCCGCTGCGCCTTGCTGCCGGCCCGCAGCACCGGGTGGGCGCCGAGCCCTTGCAGGGCCAGCGCCGTCTCGGCCTCCGTACAGCCGTACGCGAGGGATTCGCGCAGCAGGCACAGGTCGAGCGCGCCCGAGGTGAACACCCGCTCCAGCAGGCCCAGCTCCCCCAGTTCCGCCAGGAGCGGGCGGTTGACCCGGCCCGGCTCCCCCTTCCCGGCCAGCGGCCCGAGCCGCTCGGCCGACAGGGTGCGCAAGTGCGCGCACCACTCCTCCTGGTCCACCCCGAGCGCGAATCCGGTCATTCGAACATCCCCGCATCTATCGCGTCCTGTTGACTGTCGTCACCATCACGATACGCTCCTGAAGCACCTTCCAGCAGTGGCCGGGAGGGCGACCGCACGGCCGGCTCCACCCCACCCCGCACCGTCGCAAGGGGGCGAACCCGCCTTGGACCTCAACCCATCCGCGCACGCCGACACCTTCGCCCGCGACCACCTGCCCCCCGCGGGCAGCTGGCCGCACCTCGTCTTCGAGCTGCCCGAGCTGGCCTATCCGGACCGCCTGAACTGCGCGGCCGAGCTGCTCGACACCACCATCGCCCGGTTCGGCCCCGACCGCCCGGCCTTCCGCAGCGGCTCCGGGGAGGTGTGGACGTACGGCGGACTGCGCGAGCGCGTGGACCGGCTCGCCCACGTGCTCACGGCCGACCTCGGGGTCGTCCCCGGCAACCGGGTGCTCCTGCGCGGCCCCACCGGCCCCTGGCTCGCCGCCTGCTGGCTCGCGGTGGTCAAGGCGGGGGCGGTGGCGGTCACCGTGCTGCCCCAGCAGCGGGCGCAGGAGCTGGCCACGGTCTGCGCGCTGGCCCGGGTGGGGCACGCCCTGTGCCACGCCGACGTCATGGAGGACCTGGCCAGGGCCGACGTGCCGGGGCTGCGGATCACCCCGTACGGGGGCGACGGCCCGGACGACCTGCTGCGCCGCGCCGAGCGGTACGAGGGGGCGCCCTTCGCCGCCGTGGAGACCTCCGCCGACGACGTCGCCCTGATCGCGTTCACCTCCGGCACCACCGGGCGTCCCAAGGGCTGCATGCACTTCCACCGCGACGTGCTCTCAGTGGCCGACACCTTCTCCCGCAGCGTGCTGCGCCCCCGGCCGGACGACGTGTTCGCGGGCAGTCCGCCGCTCGGGTTCACCTTCGGCCTCGGCGGGCTGGTCGTCTTCCCGCTGCGCGCGGGCGCCTGCGCGCTGCTGCTGGAGGAGGCGGGGCCGCGGCACCTGCTGCCCGCGCTCGCCGAACACCGGGTGACGGTCCTGTTCACCGCCCCCACCGCCTACCGGGCGATGCTGGACGCGCTGGGGCCGTACGACGTGGGCGCGCACGACCTGTCCGCGCTGCGCCGCTGCGTGTCGGCCGGGGAGAACCTGCCCGCCGCGACCTGGCAGGCCTGGCTGGAGCGGACCGGGCTGCGGATCATCAACGGCATCGGGGCGACCGAGCTGCTGCACATCTTCATCTCGGCCGCCGACGAGGACATCCGCCCCGGTACCACCGGCCGGGTGGTACCGGGCTGGCAGGCCCGGGTGGTGGACCGCTCCGGGCGGCCGGTCGCCGACAACGAGCCCGGGCTGCTGGCCGTACGGGGCCCGGTGGGCTGCCGCTACCTCGCCGACCCGCGGCAGGCGGACTACGTCCAGGGCGGGTGGAACCTGACCGGTGACACCTACGTGCGCGACGCGGAGGGCTACTTCCGGTACGTCGCCCGCGCCGACGACATGATCATCTCTTCGGGTTACAACATCGCCGGACCGGAGGTCGAGGAGGCCCTTCTGCGCCACCCGGACGTGGCGGAGGCGGCGGTGGTCGGCCGTCCCGACGAGCGGCGCGGCCAGATCGTGGTGGCGTACGCCGTCGCCCGCCCGGGCGCGGTGCTGTCCGCGGAGGCGCTGCGGACGTTCATGCGGGCCGAGCTGGCCCCGCACAAGTGCCCGCGGGTCTTCGTCTTCCTGCCCGCGCTGCCGCGGACGGCGACGGGGAAGCTGCAACGCTTCCGGCTGCGCGATCTAGAGTGAACCCGTGGTCGAGCAGCACACCCCGCGATCCCTGATCGTCACGTTCTACGGTGCCTACGGGCGGGCCTTCGAGGGCCCGGTCCCGGTGTCCGCGCTGATCCGCCTGCTGGGCGCGGCCGGCGTGGACGCCCCGTCGGTCCGCTCGTCGGTGTCCCGGCTGAAGCGGCGCGGCCTCCTGCTGCCCGCGCGCGCCGCGGACGGCTCGGCGGCGTACGAGCTGTCCGCCGAGGCGCGGCAGCTGCTGGACGACGGCGACCGGCGGATCTACGGCAGCCCGCCGCCCTCCGACGAGTGGCTGGTGGCGGTTTTCTCCGTACCGGAGCAGGAGCGGCACAAACGGCACCTGCTGCGCTCGCGGCTGGCCCGGCTCGGCTTCGGGACGGTGGCGCCGGGGGTGTGGATCGCCCCGGCCGGACTCGCGGAGGAGACCGGCCACACCCTGGACCGGCTGGGCCTGACCCCGTACGTGGAGCTGTTCCGCGGGGCGCACCTCGGCTTCGCGCCGACCGCCGAGGCGGTGGCCCGCTGGTGGGACCTGGCGGCCCTGGCCAAACAGCACGAGGAGTTCCTCGACCTGCACGAGCCCGCGCTGCGCGCCCTGCAGTCGGGTCCGGAGCCGACCCCGGAGGAGGCCTACCGCGGCTACCTCCTCGCCCTGGACACCTGGCGCCACCTCCCGTACGCCGACCCCGGGCTCCCCCGCGAGCTGCTCCCGGCGGACTGGCCGGGCGACCGGGCGGCGGCCGTCTTCGCGGAACTGCACGCGCGGCTGCGGGACTCCGGCGGGCGGTTCGCCGGGCCGTGAGGGGCGGGGGCCGGTCAGTCGCCGGACCTCCTCCTCGCCGAAGCCCGCCGGACCTCCTCCTCCCCGGACCTCGCCGGACCTCCCCGGACCTCGCCGGCCCGCCGACCGGCCCGACCGGGCCGGGTGCGGAGGCGCAAAATCACGGTGCGGCGGACCGCGCCGGCGGGTGACGATGGTTCATGACCTGGACCTTCACCTCTGACCTGACGGCCTATCTGACCGCGGCGGGCCCCGCCCTGACCGCGCGTCCCGTGCCGAACTCCCTGCTGCTGACCACCGCCGACGCGCTGAAGCGGCGCGGTCCGCACGCCTACGGCCGCGCCGACCCGCTCTTCGGCTGGTGGACCGGCCCCGACGGAACCGTCGCCGCGGGCCTGCTGTGCACGCCGCCCCACCCGCTGCTGCTCGGGGCGCTGCCCGCCGAGGCGGTCCGGGCGCTGGCCGGCGCCCTGGCCACCGAGCCGCTGCTCGCTGGGATCAGCGGGTTCAACGCCCGGCGGCCCGACGCGGACGCGCTCGCCGGGGCCTGGGGGCGCGCGGCCCGCGTCGCCGGGGAGAACCGCCTGTACCGGCTGGCCGGGCTGATCGCCCCGGATCCCGCCCCGACCGGGCGGTCCCGGACCGCCGAGGAGTCCGATCTGCCGCTGCTGCTGGAGTGGACCACCGCGTTCGACCGGGAGGTGGGGGCGCCGGGCACCACCTCCGAGGCAGCGCTGCGCGAGCGGATCGCGTACGGCGGCATCCGGCTCTGGGAGCGCGCGGGCGCCCCGGTCGCGCTGGCCTCGTTCTCGCGGCCGATCGGCGGGACCTCCCGGGTCGGGCCGGTCTACACGCTGCCGGAGGCCCGGGGCCGGGGGTACGCCGCCGGGGTCACCCACGCCGTGAGCGAGGCGGCGTACGCGGCCGGCGCCGCCGAGGTCCTGCTCTTCACCGACCTGGCCAACCCCACGAGCAACGGCGTCTACCTGCGCCTGGGCTACGCCCCGGTCGAGGACCGCGCGGTGGTCGTGGCGGCCTGACGCCCCCGCCGCCGCCTCCCCGGCCCGCCCGCGCCGGTTCAGCCGCGCCCGGTGGGCGGGGGCCGGCTGCCCGCGCGGTAGGGGGCGGGCCAGGGGGCGGCAGGGCCCTCGTAGCGCTGCTCGGCGGCCGCGTGCAGGGTCCAGTGCGGGTCGTACAGGTGGGGGCGGCCCAGCGCGCAGAGGTCGGCGCGCCCGGCCAGGAGCAGGGAGTTCACGTCGTCCCAGGAGGAGATGGCGCCGACCGCGATGACGGGGACGCCCAGCGCGTTGCGGATCCGGTCGGCGTACGGGGTCTGGTACGAGCGCCCGTACTCGGGGCTCTCGTCCGCGACCACCTGGCCGGTCGACACGTCGACGGCGTCCGCGCCGTGTTCGGCGAACGCGGCCGCGATCCGTACCGCGTCCTCGGCGGTGGTGCCGCCCGGGGCCCAGTCGGTGGCCGAGAGGCGGACCGTCATCGGGCGGTCCGCGGGCCAGACGGCGCGGACCGCGTCGAAGACCTCCAGGGGGAAGCGCAGCCGGTTCTCCAGGGAACCGCCGTAGGCGTCCGTGCGGTGGTTGGTCAGCGGCGAGAGGAACCCGGAGAGCAGGTAGCCGTGGGCGCAGTGCAGTTCGAGCAGGTCGAAGCCGCAGTCCGCGGCCCGGACGGCCGCCGCCGCGAACTCGGTGCGGATCGAGGAGAGTCCGGCGGCGTCCAGGGCGCGGGGGACGGCCGATACGCCGGGCCGGTAGGGCAGGGCGGAGGCGGCCGCCAGCGGCCAGTTGCCCTCCGGGAGCGGATCGTCCATGCCCTCCCACATCACCCGGGTCGAGCCCTTGCGGCCGGAGTGGCCGAGCTGGACGCCGAGCGCGGTGCCGGGCGCGGAGGTGTGGACGAATGCGGCGATCCGCTTCCAGGCGTCGGCCTGTTCCCGCGTGTACAGCCCGGCGCAGCCGGGGGTGATCCGGCCTTCGGCGCTGACGCAGACCATCTCCGTCATCACCAGACCGGCGCCGCCGAGCGCCCGCGCGCCCAGGTGCACGAGGTGGAAGTCCCCGGGCACGCCGTCCCGGGACGCGTACACGTCCATCGGGGAGACGACCACCCGGTTGCGCAGGGTCAGCCCGCGCAGGGTGAACGGGGTGAACATCGGGGGCGTCCGCCCGTGCCCGGCCTCCTCGTCGGGGCAGCCGAAGTCGCGTTCCACGGAGCGCGTGAAGCGCTCGTCGCGCAGCCGCAGGTTGTCGTGGGTGACCCGGCGGCTGCGGGTGAGCAGGTTGAAGGCGAACTGGCGGGCGGGCTGGCCGGTGCAGCCGGCGATCTCCTCGAACCAGCGCATGCTGGCCGCCGCCGCGCGCTGGGTGCTGGCCACCGCCGGGCGCCGCGCCGCCTCGTACGCCGCGAGCGCGGCGGGTACGTCCACCACGGCGTCGGCGTCGCCGGCGTCGCCGGCGGCAGCGACCGCTTCGGCGACGGCTCCGGCGAGGGCGACGGCGTCCTCCACCGCGAGCTTGGTGCCGGAGCCGATGGAGAAGTGCGCGGTGTGCGCCGCGTCGCCGAGCAGGGCCGTGTTGCCGTGCGACCAGCGGGTGTTGACGACCGTACGGAACCGGGTCCACGCCGACCGGTTGCCGTACAGCGGCCGTCCCCGCAGAGCCTCGCTGAAGATCTTGGCGCAGCGCGCGGCCGACTCGGCCTCGTCGCAGAGGTCGAAGCCCGCCGCGCGCCACACCTCCTCGCGCATCTCCACGATCACGGTGGAGGCGCCGAGCGGGCCCTGCGGTCCGGCCGACAGGCCCGGGGTGCCGCCGTCGTCGGGGGCCGACGGGCGGGCGTACGGGTAGGCGTGCAGCTGCATGACGCCGTGTTCGGTCTCCGCGATCTCGAAGCGGAAGGCGTCGAGGGCGAAGTCGGCGGCGAGCCAGATGTACCGGCAGCGTCCGGCGGTCACGGTCGGCCCGAAGTGCGCGGCCCCGTGCTCGCGGATCGCGCTGTGCACCCCGTCCGCCCCGACCACCAGGTCGTACGCGGCGGAGAGCGCCGCCGGGTCCGGGGCCTGCGTACGGAAGCGGAGCCGGACGCCGAGACCGGCGCAGCGCTCGTGCAGGATCTCCAGGAGCCGGCGGCGTCCGAGGGCGGCGAAGCCGTGGCCGCCGGAGGTGAGGATCCGTCCCCGGTGCACGACGTCCACGTCGTCCCAGCGCACGAACTCGGCGCTCAGGGCCGCGTAGACCACCGTGTCGGCCTGCTCGATGCCGCCCAGGGTCTCGTCGGAGAGCACCACGCCGAAGCCGAAGGCGTCCTCGGGCGCGCCCCGTTCCCAGACCTCGACGGCGTGGCCCTGCCGGGCCAGCAGCGCGGCGGCGTAGAGCCCTCCCGGTCCCCCGCCGACGACGGCCACCCGCAGGGCGTGCGCGGACATCCGGCTACCTGCCCTTCCAGTGCGGCGGCCGCTTCCCGGTGAAGGCCGCGTGGAACTCCGCGTAGTCCTGGCCGTTCATCAGCAGGGCCTGGGTGGTGGCGTCCAGCTCCACGGACGCGGCGAGGGGCATGTCGAGCTCGGCGGTGAGCAGCGCCTTGGTCTGCGCGTAGGCGAGGGCGGGTCCGGCGGCCAGGTGGGCGGCCAGCTCCGCGGCCCGTACGTGGGCCTTCCCCTCCTCGGTGAGCTCGCTCAGCAGGCCGATCCGCTCGGCCTCGGGGGCGCGTACGGGCTCTCCGAGCATCAGCAGCCGGGTGGCGTGGCCGAGGCCGACGACGCGGGGCAGCAGGTAGGCGGCGCCCATGTCGCCGCCGGACAGGCCGACGCGGGTGAAGAGGAACGCGAAGCGGGCGGTGGGGTCGGCGATGCGGAAGTCGGCGGCGAGGGCGAGGACGGCTCCCGCTCCGGCGGCGACCCCGTGGACGGCGGCGATCACCGGGAAGGGGCACTCGCGGATGGCGCGGACCACCTGGCCGGTCATCCGGTTGAAGTCGAGGAGCTGGGCGGTGTCCATGGCGAGGGTCGCGCCGATGATCTCGTCCACGTCCCCGCCGGAGCAGAAGCCGCGGCCCTCGCCGCCGAGCACCAGCGCGCGGACGGAACGCTCGCGGGAGAGCTCGGCCAGCAGGTCCCGGAGGTCGGCGTAGGCACCGAAGGTGAGGGCGTTGAGCTTCTCGGGGCGGTCGAAGGTGACGGTGGCCACGCCGTCCTGCCGGGCCACCCGGAGGTGGCGCCACCGTTCGGTCGCTGTCGTGGAACCGGTGAAGGGGCTCACACGGACGACGGTATCACCGCATCGTGACTGCCGTCACGGAAACGCGATAGCGGTGACGGGGCGGTGGGGACGGGGCAGCGGGGACGGAGCAGCGCAGCAGCGTGACACCGCGGCGTGGAGACGGCGCGGGAGCGGGGTCGCCGCGCGGCGCCGGAGGTCCAGCCCGGCTGGTGACGGTGGTCCCCGGCGCTTCCGCCGGGGTGCCCTACACCTCGGCATTTCGACTCCGTATCGTTGAAAGCGGGCCCATCTCTTCGTGGGGAGCGGGCCCCCTCCCCCCACGTGCCCCGACCCCACGGAACGGACGGACCTGCCGTGCCCGACCCCTCCGCATGGCGGATCGCCCTGCCCCACACGCCGGCGGCCGTACCCCTCGCCCGCACCCTCGTCCGCACCGCGCTGGCGGACGTCGAGGCGCCCGCCGCCGACAGCGGCACGGCGGAGCTGCTCACCGCGGAGCTGGTGGCCAACGCCGTGGAGCACACCGCGGCCGGGGCCCCGATCGAGCTGGTCGTGGAACTGCTGGCGGGCGGCTGCCAGGTCGAGGTCCACGACGCCGATCCGCGGCCGCCCGGCGACCTGGCGGCCCGTCCGGACGACGACCACCCCGACCCGTGGCAGGAGCACGGCCGGGGACTTCTGCTGATCCGCACCCTGAGCTCGGCCTGCGGCCACCGCCGCACCGAGCGCGGCAAGGCCGTGTGGTTCACCCTCGCGGCCCGGCCCGCCCCGCCCCTGCCCGGAACGGCATGACGGATCCCGGCACGGACGGATCCCGGCACGGACGGATCCCGGCACGGGACTCCCGGCCCCGGGGGCCGGGCATGACTACGCGGGGCTCGCCGAGGGCCCGGCGAGCGTGGCGACGAGCACGGCCTTGATGGTGTGCAGCCGGTTCTCCGCCTCGTCGAAGACGACGGAGTGCACCGACTCGAACACCTCGTCCGTGACCTCCAGGGAGTCGAGCCCGTGGCGCTCCAGGACCCCCCGGCCGACCTCGGTACCGAGGTCGTGGAAGGCCGGCAGGCAGTGCAGGAACCTGACGTCCGGGTTCCCGGTGGCGCGCAGCACGTCCATGGTGACGGCGTACGGGGACAGGTCGGCGATCCGCTCGTCCCAGACCTCCTTGGGCTCGCCCATGGAGACCCACACGTCGGTCGCGACGAAGTCGGCCTGGGCGATTCCCTCGGCGACGTCCTCGGTCAGGGTGATCCGCGCCCCGCTGGCGGCGGCGAGTTCCCGGGCCCGGGCGACCACGGACGCGGCGGGCCAGTAGGCCTCGGGGGCGACGATGCGGACGTCCATGCCCAGCAGCGCGCCGGTGACGAGGTAGGAGTTGCCCATGTTGAAGCGGGCGTCGCCGAGGTAGGCGAAGGCGATCCGCTCCAGCGGCTTGTCGCTGTGCTCGGTCATGGTCAGGACGTCGGCCAGCATCTGGGTGGGGTGCCAGTCGTCGGTGAGGCCGTTGAAGACGGGCACGCCGGAGTGCTCGGCCAGCTCCTCGACGGCCCGCTGGCTGTCACCGCGGTACTCGATCCCGTCGAACATCCGGCCCAGGACGCGGGCCGTGTCCTTGATCGACTCCTTGTGGCCCATCTGGGAGCCGGAGGGGTCCAGGTAGGTGGTGTGGGCACCCTGGTCGGCCGCGGCGACCTCGAAGGCGCAGCGGGTGCGCGTGGAGGTCTTCTCGAAGATCAGGGCGATGTTCCTGCCCTGGAGCAGGCGCTCCTCGCGGCCGGCCCTCTTGGCCGCCTTGAGTGCGGCGGCGAGCTCGATGAGGCCGCGGAACTCGGCGGCGGTGAAGTCGAGCTCCTTGAGGAAACTGCGGCCGACGAGGTCGGTGGCCATGGCGTCGCTCCAGCGTCACGGTGACAGGGGATGCTGGAAGTCTATACGATCCTCCGTATTGATATACATACCCCGGGTGGCCCTCAGACGGCGTCCCTCTCGACCGGACAGCTCATGCAGCGCGGCCCGCCCCGGCCCCTGCCCAGTTCGCTCCCCGGGATCTCGATCACCTCGATGCCCTGCTTGCGCAGATGCGTGTTGGTCGTCACGTTCCGCTCGTACGCGACCACCACCCCCGGCTCCACGGCCAGCACGTTGCACCCGTCGTCCCACTGCTCCCGCTGCGCGGAGTGCACGTCCTGCGTGGCGGTCAGCACCCGGATCGCGTCCAGGCCGAGCGCCGCCGCGATGGCCCGGTGCATGTGCTCCGGCGGATGGTCGGTCACCTTCAGCTCGTGCGCCTCCGCGCCCGGCTCGATCGTGTAGGAGCGCAGCATGCCCAGCCCCCCGTACTGAGTGAACGTATCTCCGTCGACCATCGTCATGACCGTGTCCAGGTGCATGAAGGCCCGCCGCTTCGGCATGTCGAGGGCCACGATCGTGGCCGCCGAGCCGGCGGCGAACAGGCCGCGCGCCAGCATCTCCACGGCCTGCGGGGTGGTCCGCTCGCTCATGCCGATCAGCACCGCGCCGTTGCCGATGACGAGCACGTCCCCGCCCTCGATCGTCGAGGGGTAGTCCGCCTGCCCCTGCGACCAGTAGTGGAAGGCGCCGGAGGAGGTGAAGAGCGGGTGGTGCCGGTAGATCGCCTCGAAGTGCACCGTCTCGCGCTGGCGGGCGGGCCAGCGCATCGCGTTGATCGACACCCCGTCGTAGATCCAGGCCGAGGTGTCCCGGGTGAACAGGTGGTTGGGCAGCGGCCCCAGCAGGAAGTCGTCCGGCTCCATGGCGTGGAAGCGCACCGACACCGGCTCGGCGTGCCGCTCCAGGAACTCCCGCTTGGTCATCCCGCCGACCAGGGCCTCCGTCAGCTCGGTCGAGCTGAGCCCGTCGTAGGCCGCGCGCAGGTGGTCGGTGGCGAGCGGGCCGTACTCCTTCTCGTCGAAGACCCGGTCGAGGACGAGGTGCCTCGCCTCGGGGATCTCCAGCGCCTCGGCCAGCAGGTCGCCGAAGAGGTGGACCTCGACGCCCCGGTCGCGCAGTACGTCGGCGAACCCGTCGTGCTCCTGGCGGGCCCGGCGCACCCACAGCACGTCGTCGAAGAGGAGCGCGTCCTTGTTGCCCGGTGTGAGCCGCTTCAGCTCCAGGTCCGGCCGGTGGAGGATGACGCGGCGCAGCCGCCCGGTCTCGGAGTCGACATGGAATCCCATGCGGTACACGTTCCCAGACCGGGCGGCGTTCTCACGTGGCGTCCGCCACGCCGTCTCAGCGCAGGCCGAGAAGGGCGGCCGGGGCGCCGGTCAACTCCGGGGCGATGATGCCCAGTTTGGGAGTCGTCAGGTTCGGCAGCCCGAAGTTGGATCCGTCCGGCATCGTCAGCGGGGAGCCGACGACCGCACCCGGGGTCCGGGTGCGCAGGGTGGTGGCCGGCGCACCCAGGGAGCCCTCGCCGTCCGTCTCCGGCTTGCCCAGCAGGTTGGGCACCGGCGAGGCGACGAGGGTGTCGCCCAGCTCGGCGCCGATCGGGACGGTCGGGAGGAGTGGGGTCGGGAGCAGGTCACCCGTGTGGTGGCGGGGGACGTCGGGCGCTCCGACGACCGGGACCGGAACCCCGGTCGCCACGCGCGGGGCGTCCACTCCGAGGGACGTCTCGACGGCTTCCAACGGGACCCCGACCGGGACCGAGTCGGCCACGGCCGGGGTGGCCGCGCCGGCCGCGGCCAGACAGGTCATGAGCGCCGCAATGCTTCCGCGCGCGGTCATCTTCATAAGTGACGTTCCGTCCTTCCAGGTTCGCGGACATTCCGCTGCCCTGGATGAACGATCCCGCCGGTGGTATTCCCGGAGTTCTCCGCGAAAGTTCCCCCATACGACCTAATTCGCGGCCGTACGGGGGTCCTTGCTTTACGGCACGTGCCTCGCGGAGCGGCGCCCCGTCGGCGGTGGTCCCGGGCGGCGCGGTCATAGCCGGGGGTCGACCGGCTCCGACTCCAGCGCGAGCACCGCGAAGACCGCCTCGTGGACCCGCCACAGCGGCTCCTGCGCGGCCAGCCGGTCCAGTGCCTCCAGCCCCAGCGCGTACTCGCGCAGGGCGAGCGACCGCTTGTGGCCGAGGGACCGGTCGCGCAGGCGCTCCAGGTGGTCGGGGCGGGTGTACTCCGGACCGTAGATGATCCGCAGGTACTCGCGCCCGCGCACCTTGACGCCGGGCTGCACCAGCCGGCCCTTGCCGTCCCGGGCGTAGGCCTGGAGCGGCTTGACGACCATGCCCTCGCCGCCGGCGGCCGTCAGCTCCAGCCACCAGTCGGTGCCGGCCCGTACGGACTCCTCGTCGCCGGTGTCCACCAGCATCCGGCCGGTGCGGCGCAGCAGCCCGGTGCCGGCCGCCTCGTCGGCGGCGACGAGCCGGTCGAGCCAGAACAGCTGCTCGTCGTGGGGCACGGCCGCCAGCGAGCGCCCGGCCGCGGCCAGCAGCTGGAACGGCGCGAACCGTACGCCGTCCAGCCCGTCCGTGGGCCAGCAGTAGCGTCGGTAGGCCTCGGTGAAGGCCGCCGCGTCGGTGGCCCGGTCCCGCTGGCGGGCCAGCAGTGCTCCGGTGTCGACGCCGCGGGCGGCCGCGGCCTCCAGCGCGCCGATCGCCCCGGGGAGGACGGAGCGGGAGGCCGCGCCCACGGCGGCGTACTGGTGGCGCAGCAGGCCGGCGGACTTCAGGGACCAGGGCAGGAGCTCCCCGTCGAGGAGCAGCCAGTCGCCCGCGCCGGAGGCGCTGTCGGGCTCGGTCAGCTCCTCCCAGAGGCCGGCCTCTGTAATCGCCGAGCGGATCCGGCCGAGGACCTCCTCGGTGACCTCGGGGTCGTGGAAGAAGGCCCGCCCGGTACGGGTGTAGACGGATCCGGTCGGCCCGTCCACGCCGAAGCGCTCGCGGGCGGCGGCGGCGTCCCGGCAGACCAGGACGGTGGCCCGGGAGCCCATGTGCTTCTCCTCGCACACCACCTGGACGATGCCGTCCTTGCGGTACTGCGCGAAGGCCTCCGCCGGGTGCTCCAGGTAGCCGTCCTCGCGGGAGGTCGCCGTCGGCGCCATGGTCGGCGGCAGATACGGCACCAGCCGGGGGTCCACCGCGAAGCGGCTCATGACCTCCAGGGCTGCGGCCGCGTTCTCCTCGCGGACGGTGACGTTGCCCAGGTGCCGGGTCTCCACGATCCGGCGCCCGTGGACGTCGGCGAGGTCCAGCGGCCGCCCGTCGTGCCCACCCGGCACCTCGGCGGCGAGCGGCCTGACCGGCTCGTACCAGACCTTCTCGGCCGGTACGTCGACCAGTTCGCGCTCGGGCCAGCGCAGGGCGGTCATCCGCCCGCCGAACACGGCGCCGGTGTCGAGGCAGATGGTGTTGTTGATCCACGTGGTGTCCGGGACCGGGGTGTGGCCGTAGACGACGGCGGCCTTGCCGCGGTAGTCCTCGGCCCACGGGTAGCGCACGGGCAGACCGAACTCGTCGGTCTCGCCGGTGGTCTCCCCGTACAGCGCGTGCGAGCGGACCCGGCCGGAGGTGCGGCCGTGGTACTTCTCGGGCAGGCCGGCGTGGCAGACGACCAGCCTGCCGCCGTCGAGCACGTAGTGGCTGACGAGGCCGCGGATGAACTCCCGCACCTCCCCGACGAACTCCTCGGACTCGCCTTCCAGCTGCTCGATCGTCTCGGCCAGGCCGTGGGTCCGCTGGACCTCGGAGCCCTTGAGGTACCGGCCGAGCTTGTTCTCGTGGTTCCCCGGCACGCACAGGGCGTTGCCGGAGCGGACCATGCCCATGACGCGGCGCAGGACGCCCGGGCTGTCGGGTCCGCGGTCGATGAGGTCGCCGACGAAGACGGCGGTACGGCCCGCGGGGTGGACGCCGTCCTCGTAGCCCAGCTTGGCGAGCAGGGTCTCCAGCTCGGAGGAGCAGCCGTGGATGTCACCGACGATGTCGAAGGGGCCGCTGAGGTGTGTGAGGTCGTTGAACCGCTTCTCCAGAACGACTTCGGCGCTCTCGGCCTCCTCGACGGTGCGCAGCACGTGCACCTTGCGGAAGCCCTCGCGCTCCAGGCCGCGCAGCGAGCGGCGCAGGTCCCGGCGGTGGCGCTGGATGACGGCGCGGGGCAGGCCGGCCCGGTCGGGGCGGGCCGCGTTGCGCTCGGCGCAGACCTGCTCGGGCAGGTCGAGGACGATGGCGATGGGCAGCACGTCGTGCTCGCGGGCGAGCTGGACCAGCTGCCGGCGGGCGTCGGCCTGGACGCTGGTGGCGTCCACGACGGTGAGGCGGCCGGCGGCGAGGCGCTTGCCGGCGATGTAGTGCAGGACCTCGAAGGCGTCCTTGCTGGCGCTCTGGTCGTTCTCGTCGTCCGCGACCAGGCCCCGGCAGTAGTCGGAGGAGATGACCTCGGTGGCCTTGAAGTGGTTGCGGGCGAAGGTGGACTTGCCCGATCCCGTGGCCCCGATCAGGACGACGAGGGACAGGTCGGTGACGGGAAGGACGCGGTGCCGGTCGGTCTCCGCGGCGGTGGTCGTGGTGGTGGTCATGCTGCCTCGCCCTCCTTCGGGGTGTCGGTGGTGTCGGTGGTGGTGTCGGCGCCCGGGTTGATGTCGGTGTCGGTGTCGGTGTCGGCCCGGGTGAAGACGCCCATCTGGGTCGGCGGTCCCACCTCGGGGTCGTCGTCCCCGACGGGGACGAACTCGACCCCGTACCCGTGCCGGGCCGCGACCTCGTGCGCCCAGGCCCGGAACTCCTCCCGGGTCCACTCGAAGCGGTGGTCGCCGTGCCGGACGTGCCCGGCGGGCAGGGTCTCCCAGCGGACGTTGTACTCGACGTTCGGGGTGGTGACGAGGACCGTGCGCGGCCGGGCCGAGCCGAAGACGGCGTACTCCAGGGCGGGCAGCCGGGGCAGGTCCAGGTGCTCGATGACCTCGCTGAGCACGGCCGCGTCGTAGCCGGCCAGCCGCTTGTCGGTGTACGCGAGCGAGCCCTGGACCAGCCGGACGCGGGAGCTCTGCCGCTCCCCCATCCGCTCCAGCCGCAGCCGCTTGGCGGCGAGGTGCAGCGCCCGCATGGACACGTCCACCCCGACGATCTCGGTGTACGCCGGATCCTTGAGCAGGGCCTGGACCAGCTGTCCCTGCCCGCAGCCGAGGTCCAGCACCCGCTGGGCGCCGGCGCCGCGCAGCGCGGCGAGGATGGCCTCGCGGCGCTGCACGGCGAGCGGAACGGGCCGCTCCTCGGTGTCCCGGTCCTCGTCGACGGCGTTGTCGAGCTCCTCGACCTCGCTGCCGTCGGACTCGGCGAGCCGGACCAGCTCCAGGCGCTGGAGGGCGTCTCGGGTCAGGCCCTTGTGCCGCGCCAGGTAGCGCGAGCTGATCAGGCCGTTCTCGGGGTGGGCGGCGAGCCAGCCCTCCCCGGCGCGCAGCAGCTTGTCGACCTCGTCCTGGGAGATCCAGTAGTGCTTGGCGTCGTCCAGGACCGGCAGCAGGACGTAGAGCTGCCGCAGGGCGTCCGCGAGCCTCAGCTCCCCCTCCAGCACGAGCCGTACGTACCGGGAGTCGCCCCACTCGGGGAACCGCTCGTCGAGCGGAAGGGGCTGCGCCTGTACGAGGTCCCAGCCGAGCGGCCCGAACAGCCGGTGCACGAGCTCGGCGCCGCCGCGCGCGGGCAGCACCGGGATCTCGACCCGCAGCGGACGCGCCTGCCCCGGCAGCTCCGGGCGGGCGGTGCACTGGCCGCCCAGCGCGCTGCGGAACACCCCGCTGAGCGCGACGGCGAGCAGCGAGGACGCGGCGTACGGACGGTCGTTGACGTACTGCGCCAGCGCGGCGTCGGGCGCCCCGCCCCGGCCCTTGCCCTGGCCGCGGCGCACGAGCGCGACGGGATCCACCTCCAGCAGCAGGGCCGCCGTGCACCGTTCGGCCGTGGCCTCGGGGTAGAACACGTGGGCGGTGCCGTGGGAGGTGGAGAACTCCTGCGCCTTGCCGGGATGCTTGTGCAGCAGGTAGCCCAGGTCGGTGGCGGGACGTTCGAGGGAGCCGGTGGTGGAGATCGTCAGGAACACACGACCGAGTATTGACCGCGCCCCCGCCCGCCGACCAGGGATTTATCCGTCCTGCGCAACACCGCGCCGCCGCCTCCCGCGCCGTGTGACGGCGGGTGGCCGTGACCGTCAGGCGGCGTGCGGGCCGCGGGCCAGGGCGGTGATGCCGGCGGGGCCGATGCGGCAGCAGCCGCCGATGAGGCGGGCGCCCGCGCGGTGCCAGGCGGCGGTGGGCCAGGGGGCGCGGGCGGGCGGCGGGTTCCAGGTGCCGGTGGCAGCGTCCCAGACGGAGCCGTCGTTGGGGTAGGCCAGCAGCGGCTTGGCGGTGGCGGCCGCCGCCGTTTCCAGTGCGGGCAGGACGTCGGCCGGGTCGCAGCAGTTGACGCCGAGGGCGATGACCTGCGGCGCCCGCGCGGCGAGCGCGAAGGCCTCCGTGAGGGGTGTGCCGGAGCGGGTGCGGCCGCCGGCGACCGTGTAGCTCAGCCAGGCCGACGCTCCGGTCTCGGCGAGGACCGTGAGCAGGGCCTCGGCCTCGTCGGGATCGGGCACGGTCTCCAGGGCGAGGACGTCGGGGCCCGCGGCGAGCAGGGCCTCGACCCGGGGCCGGTGGAAGGCGACGAGCTCCCGCACCGTCAGGCCGTACCGCCCGCGGTACTCGGAGCCGTCCGCGAGCACCGCCCCGTACGGTCCGACCGATGCGGCCACCCACACCTCGTGGTCGGCGGCCTCGGCCGCGCGGGCGGCGAGGGCGACGCTGCGGTGCAGCAGGGCGGTGGTCGCCCGCCGGTCGTGGCCGCGGGCGGCGAAGGCCTCGTAGCCGACCTGGTAGCTCGCGGTGGTCAGCACCTGCGCGCCGGCCCGCGCGTAGGCGGTGTGGGCGGCCTCGACCTGCTCCGGCTCCTCGGCGAGGACCCGGGCCGTCCACAGGCCGCCGGACAGGTCACAGCCCTGGGCGGCGAGCTGGTTGCTCAGCCCGCCGTCCAGGACCACCGTCCGCCGGGCCAGGGCTCCGGCGAGCGGGCCGGACGCGCGCGTCATCGGTGTGGACCCCCGTCAGCCCAGCTGGGACAGGACTCGGGCCGAGATCAGCTCCAGGTGGTCCAGGTCGTCGAGGTCGAGTAGCTGGAGGTAGACGCGGGAGGAGCCGGTCTCCCCGTACGCCCCGGTCTTCTCCACGACCTCGGCGGGGGAACCGGTCAGCCCGTTGGCCCGGAGGTCCTCCACGTCGCGGCCGATGGCGGCGGCGATCAGGACGGGCACCTTGGCCTGGGCGGGCTTGGGGAGTGCCGGAGAGTTCTCCACCTGGTAGTGGCTGCCCGCGTAGTCGAAGGCGGAGCCGGGCGGGGTGGCCCACAGGCCGGTGACGATGGCCAGCTGCTCCTCCGGCCGAGCCATCCGCTCCGCCGGGAGGGGGATGCCGTAGGCCTTGTGCTCGTCTTCGCACCAGCCCGCGCCCAGGCCCAGTTCGACGCGCCCGCCGGACATCTGGTCGACCTGGGCCACCTGGATGGCGAGCACGCCGGGCAGCCGGAAGGTGCCGGCCGTCATGAGCGTGCCCAGCCGGATCCGCTTGGTCTCGCGGGCCAGACCCGCGAGGGTGATCCAGGCGTCGGTGGGGCCCGGAAGGCCGTCCGCCGAGCCCATGCGCAGACAGTGGTCGGAGCGGAAGAACCGGCTACGTCGCTACCCATCGCTTACCACCTACCTGACCTGCGGAACCGACTATCCGTCCAGTCTGCTCCAGGGTGCGGGCATGCGAAAGCCCCGGCCACCGGCGATCCGAGGCCTTGGGGGCCGCCGGGCCGAAGCTGACATCGCGCCAGCGCACGCCCGTCCAGCGGTCCATGTTCACAAGGAGGGTCTCAGGACCGGGTCATGACGATCGTCGTCGTGGGACGACCGGCGCGATGCTCTTCCAACTGAGCTACGGGGGCCAGCCACCCGCCGTCAGGGCCGACCTGACGTCAACGGGTGCGCGCCGATTCCTGCCGACCCTCATGACCGGCCCACCTCTATGGCGCCAGGGTGGGTGACGCCCTCGTCAACCTGCACGGCAAAGCGCTCAGCGGCGATTGAGAGCCACTCGACGTCATCCGGGTCGGTCGGGTCCATGGCGCCCAGCCGGGCCCACACGCGCTGCGCCACGATGCCGTCAGCGTGGTCCATCTGGATGCGGAGCACGTGCTTGGGCTCGTCCCCTTGTCGCGCGCCGGAGGTTGCACACGTAGGTGCCGACACCAGCACGCGAGACCGTCAGCCCCGACGTGCAGCGCCCGCACCGCAAGCAGCCCCCACAAGCCGGGCAGCGTCATTTCCCCGGTCCGGTCCATGCGTCGCTCCTGCTTGCGTCCGTCAAGGGTCTGCTGGATGTCATACCAGCGCTTCGGCGTGATGAAGCCCTCGTGCGCCATGACGGGCTGCCCCTCCTCGTCTCGGAGGATGGTGCGTCGCTTCGTCTTCTGATCCACAGGTCCGATGGCGAAGCCGGCCAGGCGCGGATCACGGAGGATCCGGAGCACCACGGGGGGACCACTCGCACCCCGCCCTGTCCCCGGTGCCGCCCTTGCGGCGTCTCTGGCGCGGAGAACGGCGAAGGCGTCCCGAATGAACTTGCTCTTGTTCTTGCTCTCCTGGTGCGCCAGGCCGGCGATCAGGGCGAAGAACGCGACACCGCGGTGAAAACGCGAAGATCAATGCCCGCCATCCTGCCCGTCCCGCCCCGGCCGGGTGAATCTGCGTCAACCGGACGGCCGACCGCCGACCGCGCCAGTGACCGGGCCAAACGGGGATCGTTGCTGGGACGGAGCCGGACCGCCCGGCCCGCGCGCCGGCGGCTTCACGCCGGTGCGTCCGCCGCCCCCTTCCTTCCCGGAGGGGCCAGGGCCGAGGAGGCCGCCATGTCCCACGAGGCCGTGCCGGAGAACGCCCGACACACAGGACAGACCGGATGGGCTGCCGACGACCAGGCGGGCCAGGAGTCCGCGGTACCCGCCCAGGGCGGGGCGTCCAAAGGCCTGCTGCAGCAGATGGAAGAGTTGATGGCGGCGCTGAACTCCGACCTCACGCAGCTCGACGCAGACCTCCAGTCCTCCGCGGACCGCGTCCCGGAAGGCCCGGGCACCGCCCAGCGGTCGTCCTGACCGTGCGGGTCCCGTCGCCCGCGACGGGACCCGGCCCGTGACACCGACCGGTGGCCTCAGACCACCCCGGAGGCGGAGCCCCGCTCCCGGACCGTCATCCGGCGCAGGATCGCCCGGACCCGGTCGCTCGACTCGTCGGCCGCGTCGATCGACTCGATGCACTGCCAGTACAGGGTCTCGTCGTCCGTCCCGCAGGCCACCCCGACCAGGGCTATGCCCACTTCTCCCAGCAGCGCCTGGAGCCCGAGCAGCGCCTGCCGGACATCCGCCACCCCGGCCAGCTGCGCCGCCCGCGGCGGCTGTTCCGGGGCGCTGCCCTCACCGCGCAGGGCGGCCCGGTCGAGCACCCCGCAGCCTCTGCCTCCCGCTTCACCCAGTCCCCGTGCCTCCGCTCTCATCTCCGGCGGTCCGGTGACCGCCAGATAGCCGCCTATGCCCTGCGCGAGTGCCTGTGCCTGCCAGGCCTCGCCCACGATGTCCCACGCAGCCCCGCTCTGTGCCAGCGCGTGCCGGCCGGCCGCGATGAGCCGTACCGCATCCATATGCCGTCCCCCGTCCGCACGACATCCCGCCATTCCCATCACTACCCAGAGTGAGGGCAACGGGCCAGTAAAGCCAGGGGTATTCGGAAAATGTGGACACAAACGTGATTGTGGACGGGGCCATCACTCCGAAGAGTGACGATTTGGGGTCTGCGTACCCCTCGCCGGGAAGCGGAGCTCGTTCCGCTCGATCTTCGCGGCGAGCGCATCCAGCACATCCACCCCGAGGACCTCACAGAACTGCAGGAGATACGCGAGCACGTCGGCCACCTCGTCGGCCACCCGGTGCGCGCTCTCCGGCTTCTCCATGACCTTCTCGGACTGCTCCGGCGTCAGCCACTGGAAGATCTCGACGAGTTCGGCCGCTTCCACGCTCAGCGCCACGGCCAGGTTCTTCGGCGTGTGGTACGGGACCCAGTCCCGGGCCTCCGCGAACGCGGCGAGCCGTCGCTGGAGCCGGTACAGCCGTTCGTCGTCCCGGGGCCCGTGCGTGTCCGTGTCGTTCATGGGGTCAGGTCTACCACCGCGACGCCCGTGAGCCCACGGGCCGCCTCCGCGGTCCCCTCCCCGACGGCCGCGGTCAGCCGCAGGTGGCCGCGGCCGCAGGACAGCAGCGCCAGGCGCAGCAGCTCGTCGCCCTGGCGCCGGTCCAGGCCGCGGTCGAGACCGTCGGCGAGCACCGTCAGGACCTGCCGTGCGGAGGGCAGTTCGGCCGCCGGATCCACCGCCAGCACCCCCGGTCCGGTCAGCAGGACGAGCGCCAGGGCGAGGAACCGGAGCTCGCCCGAACCGAGCCGGGCGAGCTCGGTGGCGGGCCGGCCCGGGCCCCGGTCCAGTACGGCGGCGAGCAGGCCGTCGGCCCGGTCCCGGACGTCCAGGCCGGCCACGGGTCCCGCGCAGCCGGTACGGGCCGCCGTGGTCAGCAGCGCGTGGCGGGTGCCGCACTCGTGGCGGGTCCGGCGCAGTACGTCGGCCAGGTTGGCGCAGTCCTCCGACAACCGGCCCTCCCCCGGCCGTACGGGGGCGCGCATCCGGTCCGGCCGGGGGTCGCACGGGAACACCGAGCGCAGGGCCACCACCACCTGCTCGGCGGCGGCCAGCACCTGCCGCTGGCCGGCCGTGGCACCGGCGACGCGGAGCGGGAGCAGGGCGGTGCCGAGCCGGTCGTCGGGGAGCGGGGCCCGGGTGACGCCGATCGCGCCGCCGGTGAGCCAGGCCGCCTGCACGGAGCGCCGGCCGGGGTCGCGCAGGGCGGTGCCGAGCAGGATCTGCCCGTCCTGCGAGAGCCGTTCGCCGACGATCCGCAGCGTCGGCTCGGCCTGGACGGCGAGGTCGAGCCGGACCGGCCCGGCGGGGCCGTCCACCGTGCAGCCGATGCGGAACCCCCGGCGGCGCTCGGCGTCGGGGGCGGCCCGGTCGGGGATGCGGGCGGCCGGGTCCGGGAAGGCCTCCTCCAGCGTGGCACCGGAGGCCAGCACGGCGAGGGCCGTGTAGGCCGCCAGCACCTGGGACTTGCCGCTGCCGCTCGGTCCGGCGAAGAGGGTGACGGGCCCCAGGGGGAAGGCGGCCGCCCGGTGCGAGCCGAAGGCGGAGAGCCGCAACTCGGTGAGGACGGGCCGGTGCCGGGCGCCCGGCGCCCGCCCCACGCCCCCCGCACCGGCCTGCGCGGGCACCACCGGATCGGCGTCGTCGGGGTCCCGCCCCGCACGGGGCGGCCCGGCGGGCGCGGTGCGCGCTGCGGGCACGGCGGGCACGGCGGGCACGGTCGCGGGCCCCGCGGGCACGGTCGCGGGTGCCTGCGCGGTCGCGGGCGCCCGCACGGCCGCGGGCGCCTGCACGGGCGCGGCCAAGGCGGCGTCAGCGGGCGCGGCAGGCGCGTCGGCTAACGCGGCGGCGAGCGCGGCGGCGACAGCGGCGGATGCGGGATCCGGTTCCCCGTACGGGGTGGCGGCATCGGGAGCGGCGGCGGTGGCGTCCATGCGCCGGACGGTACGGGCCGCCGGACCCCCCGAGGGCCCGGCGAACCGTTCCGCCGCGGCGGTCTTCCTACGATCGGGGGACGGCGGCGGCCGCGATCCCCTCGACCTCGGTCCCGACCGGGGCCAGCAGGAAGACATTCCGGTCGACCCGGTGCATGCCGCTGCCCAGCCCGAAGACCACGCCACTGCTGAAGTCCAGGATCCGCTTGGCCACTTCGCTGTCGGCGCCGGTGAGGTCGAGCAGCACCGGGATCTGCGCGATCAGGTACTCGGCCACCTCCCGCGCGTCCGCGAAGATCTGGACCCGGATCACCACGAAGCGGCGCTGCTCGGCCGCGGAGGCCCCGGGCGCCGTGGGGATCGCGCGGTGGTCCACCCGCGAGGGCCACTCGTTGCGACTGCGCAGGGGGACCACCTGCGCGAGCCCCTCCCACTGTTCGTCGGTGACGTCATACCTGCTCACCGGACCGCCTCGGCCCTGCGCTTCATGTGCATCCCCCCATCCTCTCGCGTTTCACTCGTTCAGCCCAACAGCGACACGAACCGTGCGGGTACCCCACCCGGACGGATAGGTTAGGTTAGGTTAGGCATACCTAACCCACTCGGGACGATGGAGAAGATCCGCATGCGCATGTCCGGTGACCCCGCCCACCCGGCCGCCCAGTCCGCGCCCGCCGCCCGGCCCACCGACGCCGAACGGGTCCGGTCCGTCCTGGCCGCCGCCCACTCCATGACCGTGGTGGCCGACGGCCTCCGGACCGAGGTGCGCCACCTCGACGGCACGGACGTCCTGGGCCGGCTGCACCTGCACCCCGCGGCGCCCGCGGCGGGCAGCCCGCTCGCCGCCCTGCACGACGAGCGGCCCGCGATCAGGCTGGAGTTCACCGACATCGCGCCCACCCCCGTACGCGACCGGGTGCGCGCCCGGGTCACCGTCCTCGGCCGGCTGCTCACCCCGTACGCGGAGGCGAGCACCGGGGACAGCACCTGCATGGAGTACGGCCAGGCCATCCTGGAGACCGCGGACGGCTTCTCCCACGTCAACCTCGAAGAGCTCGACGAGGCCTGCCCAGACCCCCTGGCCCCGTACGAGGCCGGCATGCTCACGCATCTCCTCGACGACCACCCCGACCTCGTCACGCTGCTCCTGCGCCTGGTCGAGCCGCTGCCCACCGCCGCCGTCCTGCGCGCGCTGCCCGTGGCCATGGACCGGTACGGGATCACCCTGCGGCTGGAGGAGCGGCGCCGCCACCACGACGTGCGGCTGGCCTTCCCCTCCCCGCTGGACCACGTCGAGCAGTCGGGCGCGCAGATCCAGGCCCTCTTCAGCGCGGCGCGGCGGCGCTCGCACCGCAACACCCTGCCCGCCTGAGCCGCCGCGGGGGCCTGAGCCACCGCGGGGAATAACCCGCCGAGGGCGCCCTGTTGTCGGTGATCATGAAGGCCATCACGTACAGCTCATATGGAACTCCCGCGGAACTGCAGCTCGTTGACGTACCCGAGCCCAAGGTCGGACCGGGCGAGGTCCTCGTCCGCGTCAAGGCCGCCGGGGTCAACCCGGTCGACTGGAAGCTCGCCGCCGGATACCTCGACCCGATCCTCGAGGTCCGCCACCCCGTCATACCCGGCTGGGACGTCGCGGGGACCGTCGAGGCCGTCGGCGCCGACACCTTCGACTACGCCGTGGGCGACGAGGTCTACGGCTACGTCCGCAAGGAGTGGGTCGAGCTCGGCACCTACGCCGAACTGGTCTCCGCCCCCGTCCGCACGCTCGCCCACAAGCCCCGCGAACTGAGCTTCGAGCAGGCCGCCGCCATTCCGCTGGCCGGGCTCACCGCCTACCAGTCACTGACCCGCGCGGGCCTCCGGGCCGGCGAGACCGTGCTCATCCACTCCGCGGCCGGCGGCACCGGCTCCTTCGGCGTGCAGATCGCGGTCGCCCTCGGCCTGCGCGTCATCGGCACGGCCGGCGCGCACAACCACGACTACCTGCGCTCGCTCGGCGCCGAGCCCGTCCTGTACGGGGAGGGCCTGGCCGACCGCGTCCGCGCGCTGGCCCCCGAGGGCGTCGACGCGGGCCTCGACTTCTACGGGGACGGCGTGATCGAGGTGCTCCAGTCGCTGGTCAAGGAGCGCCACCGGGTGGTGTCCATTGCCGACTACGAGGCCGCCGCCAAGGGCGCGCACCAGCTGTGGGTGCGCCCGGACCACGCCGACCTCACCTTCCTGGCCGGGCTCGCCGACACGGGCCGGCTCACGGTCAACGTCGAGCACGCCCTGCCGCTCGCGGAGGCGGCGCGGGCCTGGGAGCTGAGCGCCGCGGGCCGCACCCGCGGCAAGATCGTCCTCACGCTCTGACCGGCACCCGGCCCGGGGCGGGACGGGACGGCGCGCGCCCGCACCGCGGGGCGTACGGGTGCGGTCCGCCGGAGGCTGCTGCCCGGCGGACCGTACCCCCGCACCCGCCCCGCCACGGCTCAGGGGGCGCGGTCCGTCATGCGCCTGCCCGCGCGTGGCGGTTGGCCGGGCGCGGCAGTCCGTAGTTCTCGCGCAGGGTGCGGCCGGTGTACTCGGTGCGGAAGAGTCCGCGGCGCGCCCCCGCATCGCACCACCCCCGCCCAGGCGCGCGGCGGCGCGCGGCAGCTCGGGCACGGCGCTGGCAGGGCGGGCACGGCGTAGGCGGGACGGCCACGGCTTGGGGGGGCGACGGCGACGACCCGGGGCGGGCCGAGTACGCCAAAGACGGGGCGTCGCGGACGACCCGGGCGGCCCGAGTACGGCGTAGACGGGGCGCGGTAGCTGGCGCGGGCGCGCCGCACGCCCCTGCGCACGCCCGTACCGGGCCCCGGCCACCCCCCTCCGACCCCGCGCCGCCCCACCCGCCCGGCTCGGGGTCGGCCCGAGCACGGCCTGGGCGGGGCGCGGTCTCGGAGGGGGACGCTCTGGCGGGGGCCGGCGCCCCGCCACCGGCCCGGTCCGGCACCGCACCGCCCCCGCCCCCGCCCCCGCCCGCCGATGCGCCGTGGCGCTTTGGCGGGCTCCGGCATCATCAGGGGACGCCCGCGCCCCCCGAGGAGACCCCCGTGACCCGTATGGCAGGTGACAGCCGGGCCGCCGCCAACGCCTCCACCGTGCTGCGGACGGTCCTGGACCACGGGCCGGTCGCGCGCAGCGGCATCGCCGGGCTGTCCGGGCTCAGCCCCGCCGCCGTGTCCCGGCAGACCACCGGGCTGCTCCGCGCCGGGCTGCTGCGGGAGTTGCCCGGTCCCGCCGACGGCGTGGGGCGGCCGCGGATCCCGCTCGACCTGCACACCGGGGCCGTCGGCGGGCCCGTCGCCGCCGGGCTGCACACCGGGGTGCCCCAGTCCACCTTCAGCCTCGTCGACCTGCGCGGCCGCCTGCTGGCCCGGCGGTCCTTCCCCCACCGGGACCCGCGCTCCCCCGATCTCGGCCGGGAGATCGCCGCCCGGCTGCCGGTTCCTGCGCGAGTGCGACACCGGCCGGCCGCTCCTCGGGGTCGGCGCGGCCCTCGGCGGCTGGGTCCGCCCGGGCCGCCCGGACGGGGCGGGCGGGCCCGGCGCCGGGGTGGTCGTCCGCCACGAGGCCCTGGGCTGGCGGGACCGGCCGCTCGCGGCCGAGTTGTCCCGGGCGCTGGGCCTGCCCGTGTCCGTCGACAACCACGCCCGCGCCGTCGCCCACGCCGAGATCCTCTTCGGCCGCCCGGAGGCCCGCCGCAGCCTCGTCCACCTCTTCATCGGCAACGTCGTCGACGCCGCCTTCGGCATCGAGGGCACCGTGCACCAGGGTCCGGGCGCGGCCGCGGGCGACGTCGCGCACCTCCCGGTGCCCGGTTCGGTCGCCCCCTGCGCGTGCGGCCGTACGGGCTGTCTCCAGGCGACCGCCTCCGACACGGCACTCGGCGCCGAGGCCGTGCGCCGCGGGATCGTCCCCGACCCGTCCGTCCCGATGCTCGTGGACGCGGCCGCGACCGGCGACCCGCGCGCCGACCGGCTGCTGCGCGAGCGCGCCCGCGACGTCGGCCGGGCCGCCGCCCTGCTCCTCGACGTGTTCAACCCGGCCGTCATGGTGGTGACCGAGCTGTCGAGCGTGCTGCACGACGGGTATCTCGACGAGATCCGCGACGCGGCCGCGTCCCTCGCCCGCGCCCCCGGAGACCCCGGGCGGATCGTCCCGCCCCACGCCGGTCCCGCCGTGCTCCCGGGGGCGGCGGCGACCGTCCTGCTCGGTCCGCTCTTTCGTGACCCCTCCCACCTCACATGAGAGGGGGAGATCACATCGGGTGGTCCTGGTTGTTCCCTGGGCGCCCCCCTAGCATTCGAGCCATGACGGTCCTGCCTGATGACGGGCTCTCCTTGGCCGCCGAATTCCCTGACGCGACGCATGAGCAGTGGCAGCGCCTGGTAGAAGGCGTGCTGCGCAAGTCGGGCAAGGAAGTTTCCGGCGAGGCAGCGGAAGACGCGTTGTCCACCACGCTCCAGGACGGGCTCACCACCCGCCCGCTGTACACCGCGCCCGAAACCGCGCCCGACACCGGCTTCCCCGGCTTCGCCCCCTTCGTACGGGGAGGCAGGGCCGAGGGGAACGCCGCGAACGGCTGGGACGTGCGCCAGCGGCACCAGGGCGCCGACCCCGTACGGGTGAACGAGGCGGTCCTCGCCGACCTGGAGAACGGGGTCACCTCCCTCTGGCTCACCCTCGGTGACGGCGGCCTGCCCGCCGAGGCGCTCCCCCGCGCCCTGGAGGGGGTCTACCTCGACCTCGCGCCCGTCTCCCTCGACGCCGGCGCCGGCTACGCCCGGGCCGCCCGCGCCCTGCTGGACCTGTACGCCGCACGCGAGGTGGCCCCCGCGGCCGCCCGCGCGAGCCTGGGCGCCGACCCGCTGGGCCACGAGGCCCGTACGGGTGAGGAGCTCGACCTCGCCGACGCCGTCGAGCTCGCCAGGGAGGCCGCCGGCTACCCCCACGTGCGCGCCCTGACCGTGGACGCGCTGCCGTACCACGAGGCGGGTGGCAGCGCCGCCGAGGAGCTGGGGCTCTCCCTGGCGACCGGGGTCGCCTACCTGCGCGCCCTCACCGACGGCGGGCTGGACACCGAAGCGGCCCTCGGCCAGCTGGAGTTCCGCTACGCCGCCACCGCGGACCAGTTCCTCACCATCGCCAAGCTGCGCGCCGCCCGCCGCCTCTGGGCCCGGGTCGCCGAGGCCTGCGGGGCCGCGGAGGCGGGCGCCCAGCGCCAGCACGCCGTGACCTCGCCGGTGATGATGACCCGCCGCGACCCCTGGGTGAACATGCTGCGCACCACCGTCGCCTGCATGGCGGCGGGCGTCGGCGGCGCGGACGCGGTCACCGTGCTCCCCTTCGACCACGAGCTGGGCCTGCCGGACGCGTTCGCGCGCCGTATCGCCCGCAACACCTCCAGCATCCTGCTGGAGGAATCACACCTGGCCCGCGTCATCGACCCGGCCGGCGGCTCCTACTACGTGGAGCGCCTCACCGACGAACTGGCCCACGCCGCGTGGGAGTTCTTCCAGACCGTGGAGAAGGCCGGCGGCCAGGCCGCCGCCCTGCGCTCCGGCCTGGTCGCCGACCGGATCGCCGCCACCTGGGCCGAGCGGTCCAAGAAGCTGGCCAAGCGCCGCGAGCCGATCACCGGCGTCAGCGAGTTCCCCCTGCTGTCGGAGAAGCCGGTCGTGCGCGAGCCCGCGCCCCCGGGGCCCGCCGGCGGCCTGCCCCGGGTCCGCCGCGACGAGGCGTACGAGGCGCTGCGCGCCCGCAGCGACGCCCACCTGGCCGCGACCGGCGCCCGGCCGCGGATCTTCCTCGCCGCGCTCGGCCCGGCCGCCGCGCACACCGCGCGGGCCACCTTCGCCTCGAACCTGTTCCAGGCGGGCGGCATCGAGCCGGTGCACGATCCGGTGTCGGTGACCCCGCAGACGGCCGCGGCGGCGTACTCCGCGAGCGGCGCGGACGGCACCGCCGTGATCTGCTCCAGCGACGTACTGTACGAGGAGCAGGCCGAGGCGGTGGCCGCCGCCCTGCGCGAGGCGGGCGCCACGACGGTGTTCCTCGCCGGGAAGCCCGGTACCGCCGCGGAAGCGGTGGACGCGTACGTCTTCGCCGGCTGCGACGCGGTCGCCGTGCTGTCCTGCGTACTCGACCGGATGGGAGTCACGTCGTGAGCGGCATCCCCGATTTCTCCGAGCTGGCGCTGGACGGCGCCGGCCCCGCCGCCGGCTCCGAGGACCAGTGGCGCGCCTCCGTGAAGGAGTCCACCGGCACCGCCCCCGGTGACCTGCTGTGGGAGACGCCCGAGGGCATCGGCGTGCAGCTGCTGTACACCGGGCGCGACCTGGAGGGCCTGGACTTCCTGCGGACCTACCCGGGTGTGGCCCCGTACCTGCGCGGCCCGTACCCGACGATGTACGTGAACCAGCCCTGGACGATCCGGCAGTACGCCGGCTTCTCCACGGCCGAGGAGTCGAACGCCTTCTACCGGCGCAACCTGGCCTCCGGCCAGAAGGGCCTCTCCGTCGCCTTCGACCTGCCGACCCACCGCGGCTACGACAGCGACCACCCGCGCGTGACCGGCGACGTCGGCATGGCGGGCGTGGCGATCGACTCGATCTACGACATGCGGCAGCTGTTCGACGGGATCCCACTGGACAAGATGTCGGTGTCGATGACGATGAACGGGGCGGTGCTGCCCGTCCTCGCGCTGTACATCGTGGCGGCGGAGGAGCAGGGCGTCTCCCCCGACAAGCTCGCCGGGACCATCCAGAACGACATCCTCAAAGAGTTCATGGTCCGCAACACCTACATCTACCCGCCCAAGCCCTCGATGCGGATCATCTCCGACATCTTCGCGTTCACCTCGCAGAAGATGCCGCGGTACAACTCGATCTCCATCTCGGGCTACCACATCCAGGAGGCCGGAGCCACGGCCGACCTGGAGCTGGCCTACACCCTCGCCGACGGCGTCGAGTACCTGCGGGCCGGGCAGGCCGTCGGGCTGGACGTGGACGCGTTCGCGCCGCGCCTGTCGTTCTTCTGGGCGATCGGCATGAACTTCTTCATGGAGGTCGCGAAGCTGCGCGCCGCCCGCCTGCTGTGGGCGCGCCTGGTCAAGCAGTTCGACCCGAAGAACGCCAAGTCGCTGTCGCTGCGCACCCATTCGCAGACCTCGGGCTGGTCGCTGACCGCGCAGGACGTCTTCAACAACGTGACGCGCACGTGCATCGAGGCGATGGCCGCTACCCAGGGGCACACCCAGTCGCTGCACACCAACGCCCTCGACGAGGCGCTCGCGCTGCCGACGGACTTCTCGGCGCGCATCGCCCGCAACACGCAGCTGCTGCTCCAGCAGGAGTCGGGGACCTGCCGGTCCATCGACCCGTGGGGCGGCAGCGCGTACGTCGAGAAGCTGACGTACGACCTGGCGCGGCGGGCCTGGCAGCACATCCAGGAAGTCGAGGCGGCCGGCGGCATGGCGCAGGCCATCGACGCGGGCATCCCGAAGCTGCGCGTGGAGGAGGCCGCGGCCCGCACGCAGGCCCGGATCGACTCCGGCCGGCAGCCGGTGATCGGCGTCAACAAGTACCGGGTGGAGACCGACGAGCAGATCGACGTCCTCAAGGTCGACAACTCCTCCGTGCGCTCCCAGCAGATCGCCAAGCTGCGGCGGCTGCGCGAGGAGCGCGACGAGGCCGTCACCCAGGACACCCTGCGGGCGCTGACGAACGCGGCGGGCAGCGGCGAGGGCAACCTGCTGGCCCTCGCGGTGGACGCGGCGCGCGCCAAGGCGACCGTGGGCGAGATCTCCGACGCCCTGGAGAAGGTCTACGGGCGCCACGCCAGCCAGATCCGTACGATCTCGGGTGTGTACCGCATGGAAGCAGGCGAGTCCCCGTCCGTGGAGCGCACCCGTGCGCTCGTCGACCGGTTCGAGGAGGCGGAGGGACGGCGTCCGCGCATCCTCGTCGCCAAAATGGGCCAGGACGGCCACGACCGCGGCCAGAAGGTGATCGCCACGGCCTTCGCCGACCTGGGCTTCGACGTGGACGTCGGCCCGCTGTTCCAGACCCCGGCGGAGGTGGCCCGCCAGGCCGTCGAGGCGGACGTCCACGTGGTGGGCGTCTCGTCGCTGGCGGCCGGTCACCTGACCCTGGTACCGGCGCTGCGCGAGCAGCTGGCGGAGGAGGGCCGCGAGGACATCATGATCGTCGTCGGCGGGGTCATCCCGCCCGCGGACGTGCCCACCCTCCTGGAGATGGGCGCGACGGCGGTCTTCCCGCCCGGCACGGTCATCCCGGACGCGGCCCACGACCTGGTGACGCGGCTGGCCGCGGACCTCGGGCACGAGCTGTAGGCGGGCATCGATGCCGAAGATCGACATCGAGGCCTACGCGAAGGGGGTCCTCGACGGGAAGCGCGCGTTCGTCGCGCGCGCGATCACGCTCGTCGAGTCCACCCTGCCCGCCCACCGGGCGCTGGCGCAGAAGCTCCTGACGGAGCTGCTGCCGCACTCGGGGCGCGCCCGCCGGATCGGCATCAGCGGGGTGCCGGGGGTGGGCAAGTCCACCTTCATCGACGCGTTCGGCACGATGCTCACGACGCTGGGCCACCGGGTGGCGGTCCTGGCCGTGGACCCCTCCTCCACCCGTACGGGCGGCTCGATCCTCGGCGACAAGACCCGGATGGAACGCCTGGCCGTGGACCCGGCCGCCTTCGTCCGGCCCTCCCCCTCGGCGGGCACGCTGGGCGGGGTCGCCAAGGCCACCCGCGAGTCGATGATCGTGATGGAGGCGGCGGGCTACGACGTGGTCCTCGTCGAAACGGTCGGCGTGGGTCAGTCGGAGACCGCGGTCGCCGGCATGGTGGACTCCTTCCTCCTCCTCTCCCTGGCCCGTACGGGCGACCAGCTCCAGGGCATCAAGAAGGGCGTCCTCGAACTGGCCGACGTCCTCGCCGTCAACAAGGCGGACGGCCCGCACGAACGCGAGGCGAAGTCCGCCGCCCGCGAACTGTCGGGCGCGCTGCGCCTCATGCACCCGGCCGACGCCGCGTGGACACCGCCGGTCCTGACCTGCAGCGCCCGTGAGTCGACGGGCCTGGACGAGGTGTGGAACCGCCTCGAACAGCACCGCACGCTGCTGGAGGCGGGGGGCCGGCTGGCGGCGAAGCGGGCGGCCCAGCAGGTGGAGTGGACCTGGTCGATGGTCCGCGACGAACTGCTGGCGCGGCTGCGCGCGGACCCGTCCGTACGGGAACTGGCGCCGGCCCTGGAAGCGGCGGTCCGCGAAGGCACGGTCACAGCCACCTCGGCGGCGGACCGCATCCTCGCGGCCTTCACCCGCCCCTGACCCGGGCGCCCCTTCAGCCCCGCCGGCGTTTGAGGCGGCACGGGGCCACATCCCAGCCCCGCCGGCGTTCGAGACATGCGCGGGGCCGAATCCAGCCCCGCCGGCGCTTGAGGCGCGGGGTCCGGGGCGGAGCCCCGAAGGCCCGGCCCCGGCCCGGCAAGGGCAAGGGCTACGCCCCGACCAGCACCGAACCGGCGGAGCCCAGCGCCTGCCGCAGCAGCCCGGTCCGCTCCACGGGATCCCCACTGCCCAGCAGCGCGGACAGGACCGCGATCCGCGCCTGCCCCGCCCGCAGCGTCCCGGTCGGCACGGCGCCCGCGGCGACCAGGTCCACGGCCCCGCCGTGCGTGTAGATCTCGGTGACCGGCCCGGCCGCGACCCGCGTGGTCAGCGCGACCAGCACCCCGCGCCCGATGGCGGCCTTCACCGCGTGGACGATCTCCGGCGTCGCGTTGCCCGCGCCGGTCCCGACCAGGACGATCCCCTGCGCCCCGGCGTCGACGGCCGCGTTCAGCAGGACCGGGTCGCCGTCGGCGTGGTGCATGACCATGTCGACCCGCGGCGGCACCTCCGGCATCGCGGGCAGCGGCAGCGGGACGGACCGCTGCGGCGGACGCAGCGCGGTGACCTTCCCGAAGCCGACCTTCCCGAACAGCTCGGCCGAGGGGTCGGCGAACGCGTCCAGGGCCACGGCCTGCGTCTTCACGGTGCCCCGGGCCGCGTGCAGCCGGCCCGCGAAGGCGATCAGCACGCCGAGCCCGCGCGTGGTCGCGGCGGTCAGGAGCGCGTCGTACAGGTTCCCGGGGCCGTCCCCGTCGGCGGTGCCCATGGGGCGCTGCGAGCCGGTGAAGACCACGGACCGCTCGTCGTGGTGGTGGAGGTCGACGAGGAACGCCGACTCCTCCAGGGTGTCGGTGCCGTGCGTGACGACGATCCCGTCGACCCCCGGGTCGGCGAGCACCTCGTGCACGGTGCGCAGCAGGGTGAGCTGGTGGGCGGTGGTGAGCCGGGGGCTGTTCACGCTGAACAGGTCCACGAGCTCGACGGTGACGCCCTCGGGGAGCGGCGCGGTGGCGACGACCTCGCTCCCGTCGGCGTCCGCGGCGAAACCGGAGCCCTGCCAGCGGCTGGCTATCGTCCCGCCGGTGCTGATGACGACGATCCGTCCCATGGCCGTGGCCGTCCTTCCCTCACGCGTGCGTGGCTCGTACAGATGTACTGCAACCAGCAATGATAGAGAGATCTACGCGCAAGGCGATTGCTTCTTTCACCCCTCCTGTCACACACGGTGCGTGATAATTGCGTGATGGATGCCATTGACCGAGATATCTTGCGCGAGCTCCAGGCCGACGGACGCCTCAGCAACCAGGAGCTCGCCCAGCGGGTGGGCCTGACCCCCTCCCCCTGCATGCGCCGCGTGCGCCAGCTCGAACAGGACGGCGTGATCCAGGGCTACCGCGCGGTGATCTCCCCCGAGGCGGTGGGCCGTGGGTTCGAGGTGCTCGTCTCGGTGGAGGTGCGCCGCGACCGCGAGGCGGTCGAGGCCTTCGAGGCGGCCCTCCAGGACATCCCGGACGTGATCGAGGCGTACCGCCTCTTCGGCAGCCCCGGCTGCCTGCTGCGGATCGCGGTGGCGGACCTGCGCGCGTACGAACGTCTGTGGATCGAACAGCTGACGGCCCTCTCCGGGATCACCGAGGTCAACTCCCAGATCATCATGAAACGCATCAAGGAACCCACGGGCCTCCCCGTCTGACGCCCAGGCAGCGCGCACGGGGGCTCGGCAGGGTCCCCGGCTACCGCGGCGAAACACGAACGACAAGCCGCGCGCAGGGCCCCGGACACGCATACGGTTCGGGTACCGGCACCGCGGGCGGCGCGGACGGCGCACCCGGTGCGTGACAGTGTGTGTGGGCCGGTTCTCCTCCCGGCCCACACCCGCGATCAGGCCGGTCTACGCGATCCCGTCCACGTCCGCGAACGCCCGCGTACCGATGTCCGCGTAGCGACCGTCGACGAGACCCTGGTGGTAGCCGGTGCCCTTGAACGTGGTCGGAGTCGCCTTCTTCAACGTCGGGTACTGGGCCGAAAGGCGCGACTCGACCACCTGCGTCCGGTCGGCGAGCACCAAGGCGACGCTGCGGCCGCTCGCGGGTTCCTCCCCGCCCTCGGGTCCCGCCTGCCGCTCGGCAGCCGTCCGCGCCACCTGCTGGGCCGCACCAACCCGTGCCGCGACCTCGCGGATGAACCCGAGCATCCAGGAACGCTTGTACGCGCGGGCGTCTTCGCCCGCAGGGCGGTGCAGACGCTCGGCGCGGTCCGCCCCGTCCAGCATCTGCAGCCGGAGACTCGAGAAGAGCACCTCGGAGGCCTGGATGTCCGCCTCGAAGCCGAAGAGGTGCACGCGGTGCTTGTTGTTCTTCCCCCCGGGATACACCGACCGGCACCGCATCTCGCTGCTGATCCAGGCCAGCAGACGTCTCACTTCCTTGACGTAGGGCGGGTGCAGATCGACGACCCGGTCCACCGGACCGCCCCGTTCGGTCTGGTCGTCGAGCATCGCCTGCTCGATGCCGTACTTGGCCATGAGCTCGGTGGCCTTGTCCAGATAGGCGCGAGCTTCCTCTTCGCCGACGGCCTGGCTCTCCGCCTTCCGCAGGAGCGCCCTGACCTTTTCGAGCAGCGCGGCGGGCAGTCCGGCGCCGGCCGAGCGCCGAGCCGCGGTGGGCCCGGCCGCCGGGGGCTCCGGCGAGGGGCCGGTACCGTCGGGCCGCGGCCGGTCGTTCCCCGGACCCTGGCCCTTCCCTTCGTTGTCGAGGCCGAAGTCGTTGTCGAGGTCGTCCCCGCCGCCCATGCCCTGCTCCTCGGCAAGGGCGTCGGCGAGGTCTTCCGGATCGGGGACGATGTCCGCCAGGCGTTCCAACGCCCAGCGCCGCCAGGAGGCCGCATCGTCCGTGCGGATCCGGGCGCGGAGGGTACGGAGCCGCTTGAAGCGCCCCTCGGCCTGCGGGACCAGGAATTCCAGCCTCGCGTGCCCGAGCCGGCACAGGGCCAGCAACTCGCAGAGGTCCCCCGGGCTCTGCCCGTCGTACCGGATCCCGATCCCGGGTTCCGGGTACCACTCGGCGTCTTCGGCCCAGGGTTCGTCGAGGAGCCCCGCGAACTCGCCCGCCGGCTGCGAACCCGCCTCGACCCGTACGACCGAGGGCGCCGGCTGCCCCGAGTAGGCCAGGGCCGCGGCCCGCTCCTCCCTGGAGCCGACGACGTGGTACCAGACGGGTACCGAGCCGGACATCCCGCGCCACGTCACGACACCCCGCCCGGTGTTCTCCTCCGCCAGGCGCTGAACCCCCGCGCTCAAACGGCGGTCCTCCCAAGCCTCCCCGTCCGGCTGCTGCTGTGCGTCGAGGAATGCGCTCAGGTAGTCCGTCGCGGACCTGCTCGCCCCGCTCCTGCTGTCCGCGAGGAGGGCGCGCTCGCACCCCGACAGTGCGTCGACCACCGGTTGGAACACGAGTGACATGTACCGCTTGCCGGCCTCGGACAGCTCGCCGAGGAAGGCCCGCGTCGCCTCGGATCCGGTTGCCTGCTGCTCCCGCCGCCAGGCGTCGAGACGTTCGATCCGGACCTGCTGCTCGGTCAGCCACTCCAGGTGGCCGGCCCCCTGCAGGTGCTCCCCGTGCAGCAGTACGACGTCCTGCACCGCCTCGGCCACCTCGGGGCCGGCCAGAACGGCCCGGGCCAGGAGCCCCAGCGGTTCCGGCTCACCGGCGAAGAAGGCAGCGGGCGTGACCAGCTCCCGCCCGTGCCGACGCGGTGCCCGCTCCGGTTCGTCGGCATCCCCGTCTCCCGGGATGTCCGCCGCCCAGCGCGCCCGCCACCCCGCCACGTCCCGTACCGGGTCACCCGAACGGGGCCGGCCGCGGCGCCACTGCCACAGCAGCATCGACTCCCAGTGGGGCGCGTTCCACGACCAGAGCGCGGGCTCCCCGTAGGACGCGAGGGCGGATCGGAGCTCGCGCACCGGCCCCTCCAGGTCCTCGAACTCCCCACCGGGAATCAGCCGCTCCAGCCAGCCGACACTCTCGGCGACCGACTGGGCCCGCGCCTCGTCCGCCGCCAACCGCGCGACGGTCACCGCCGCCACCAGCCGTTCCTCACCGAAATCGGCCGGAAGCAACTTGTACAGGAGGGGCCCGACGTCCTCGAGCACACCAGCAAGGAGCTCGACCCGACCCCCCAACCAGTCCGCACGATCCTGCCGAAACTCCCGCTCCGGCACCCCACGGATATCACCAGCCGCCACGAGGCCCCCTCCCCAGTTCGTCCACCTCCGCATCCTAAGGAACGCGCCGACCACCCCGCCCAACCCACAACCACATCCCGCCGCCGCCCGGCCACGTCAACGAACCACACACCCCACGCACCACGCCCGAACCTGCCTGCCAGCTCCCGCCGCACGGGCAGAGCCCGCCCCACTGGTCGCGGCACAAGGCAAAGGCAATTGGTGACCAGGGGCAGAGCCCAAACACCCCCACGCGGTGCGTCATGAGGAAAAGGTTCGGCCACAGCCATTCACCCACGGACCAGGACGTCATGAGGAGTACCTGCCAAGATCCCCGACTCCTCCCCTCCCGCGAACCCCAGGTGGAGCTCGTGACGGGCGTGGGTGGACAGCACGTGATACGTCGTGCGCAGATCCGTCGAGGTAGGGTCCACGCCTCATCCACTTCCATAGCAGGGACGGCCACGGCCTCGAAGCTCAGTCCCTTGGCGCTCGCTCGGTGGACGATGACGAGGCCCGGGCGGGACAGGTCGGGGCCGGTTCCGGGTGGCAGGGGTCATCGGAACCGGGTAGGACGAAGCCACCGCCCCCGTCCGCGTGTCAGAGCCGCCCCCTACCCTTCCCGTGCATGATCCGTCTCCCAGGCGAGCGAGGGCACCGATGACCGAAGACCAGCCGGAGTTCCAGTTGCGGCTCCCCAACGGGGGTGAGATCCCACGTGCCAGGGGGGTGTTGCTCGCCGAGACCGGGACGAACGGCAGCCGCAAGTTTCTCCTGCGTGCCGGATCCCCAGCTCGCGCTCACACCATGCCGTCGTTCGCGAAGCATTTCAGCGGACAGTTCATCCGGCGGGAGGAACTGAAGGCCAAGGGCGTGCTCGCGACATCCCTCCGCTGGCCCGGCTGGCTGCAACTGACCGAGGACGTGGTGTGCGGATCACCTTCCTTCGCCGCCGAGCTGCTCGTAGGTGCGCCGCGCAACGGGTGGGTGGAGTGGCGGACCGAGGAGGGCGCACCGCTGTCGGACTTCATGACGGGCGTCTGGTCCGGCCCCAACCGTGCCTGGTTGATCCGCGGATCCAACGTCTCCGGGATGGACCTCGTACGCCGGCTCTGGCTGCCCGAGGGACGCGTTACCCTGGCCGCCGCCCGCCTCCGCCAAGGGGTGGAGCAGGGAGTGAGCAAGGATCACTTGCGCAGACTGGTGGACGAGGACTACGAGTCCACCGCGACGTACAACCAGAAGCTCCAGCTGGTGGAGGAGCTTCATGCGTTCCTGTCGCGCATGAAGCCGGGTGACACCGTGTGCACGATTTCGGGTGGTCAGCTGCACGTCGGCGAGATCACAGGCAATGTCGAACAGACGGAGTCCGAAGACGGGCGGTCGAATCTGCGGCGGCCCGTCGAGTGGCAGGGTGCGGGCTACGAATACGACGAGCTGCCCGAGGCGCTCCAGCAGAAGCTGTCCGTGCAGCACGACATCGTGGACCTCACTGCCGTCCAGGGACTGCTCGAAGGGCTCGGCAGGACGGATGAGGAGCTGACCGACGAGGCCGAGGCCATAGAGCGGGATCCGAGCGTGGAGATCCCCTCCATCACCGCACGGCGGGAGCTGGAGCTGCCCGTCCCGACGGTGGAGCTGGCGGAGCGGCTGCTCGTACACGACGCGGACTGGCTGCGCGAGGTGCGCGATCTCCTGTGGGACGACCGGCAGCTGGTGCTGTACGGGCCGCCCGGTACGGGCAAGACGTATCTCGCGCTCCAGCTGGCGGAGTTCCTCGGAGGCGGTCCCGAGCAGGTCAAGCTGGTGCAGTTCCACCCCTCGTACGCCTACGAGGACTTCTTCGAGGGGTTCCGGCCCCAGGAGGACCCCGAGACGCGCCAGGTGGCCTTCCGGCTGACGGCCGGGCCTCTGCGAGAGCTGGCCGATCTCGCGTCGCGCGAGGGCAACCGGCATATCCCGCACTTCCTGATCATCGACGAGATCAACCGGGCCAACCTGGCCAAGGTCTTCGGCGAGCTGTACTTCCTCCTCGAGTACCGGAACAAGTCGGTACGCCTGACCTACTCCGGCGATGATTTCGCGCTGCCCCCGAACCTGTTCGTGATCGGCACGATGAACACGGCCGACCGGTCCATCGCACTTGTGGACGCGGCCATGCGGCGCCGCTTCGCCTTCGTGGAGCTCTCCCCGCGCACGGAGCCGACCAGCGGCCTGCTGCGCCGGTGGCTCGCCTCCCAGGGCAAGGATTCCTTGCCTGCCGACCTCCTGGAGGAGTTGAACTCCCGTATCGACGACCCGGACTTCCGGATCGGCCCCTCGTACCTGATGAAGAAGGGTGTCTACCGGGACGGCGGTCTGGAGCGGACCTGGCGGACGAAGATCCTTCCGTTGCTGGAGGAGCACCACTACGGCGAGGGCGTCGACATCGAGAAGCGGTACGGAATCGCCGCCCTGCGCGCGTCCCTCTACTACGTACTGCCGGAGCCGCCGGCGTGACCCCGACACCGATCGTCGACCTGGTCGAGCACGCCCAGGCCACCGGTCACCTGCTGCCCGATGTTGTGGGACGCGCACTGGCCGCCTCGAAGATCGTCGACGCTTCCCCGGACCCGTACACCCCGGGACGCTGGCTGCTGCGGGCCGGCAGCAAGGTCGGGGCCGTGGCCGTCGAGGCACCGGGCAGCGGCGAGCGGATCACCCTCCGGATCACACCCAAAGTGCCCATCGCCCGACTCTTCTTCGTGCTCGGCTACAGTCTCGATCCGCTCGGCGGCTGGCGCGACGGGCCGGTGGAGGTGGCCGAGCACCGCGATCTGCTGCCCGCGCTCGCCCACTCCGTAGAGCGGCAGATCGACCGGTCGCTGCGGCAAGGGCTGTTGCAGGGATACCGGACGACCGAAGAGAGCTCTCTCGTCGTGCGCGGTCGACTGCGGGAGGCCGAGCAGATACGGCGCCGGTTCGGGGCAATGCTGCCCGTCGAGGTGACGTACGACGAGTTCACCACCGACATCGCGGAGAACCGCATCCTGCGGGCGGCTGTGGAGCGGCTCCTGCGGCTGCCTGGCGTACCCCGCGAGGTGCGCCGAAGGCTGCTCCACCAGCGTGCCCGGCTCGTCGATGTCACACCCCTGGTCCGCGGCCAGCCGCGTCCGGCCTGGCACCCCACCCGGCTCAACGCCCGCTACCACCAGGCGCTCCATCTGTCCGGGATCGTCCTGGACGGCGCCTCAGCGGAACACACGGTCGGCGCCGTACGCATCGACGGATTCCTGTTCGACATGAACAAGCTCTTCGAGGACTTCGTGACCGTCGCCCTGCGCGAGGCCCTGCGTGGAACCACCTTGACAGGGCGGCTCCAGGACTCCCACCACCTCGATGAGGCCGCCGCGATCCGGATGCGGCCGGACTTCGTGCTCTACGGGCCGGGCACCTCCCCACTGGCGGTGGCCGATGCCAAATACAAGGCGCAGAAGCGGGACGGATACCCGGACACGGATCTGTACCAGATGCTCGCCTACTGCACGGCGCTCGGGCTCCCCGACGGGCACCTCATTTACGCGAAGGGCAATGCCCCGCACGCTGCCCACCGGGTGCGGCACGCCGGCATCGTCATCCACCAGCACGCGCTGGACCTCGACCAGGGTCCCGCGGGGCTGCTGGCGGACATCTCGGCCGTAACCCGGCAGATGTCCGCTGGCCTGCCCCTATGATCGACGGCGGAGTGCACGTCCAGGGTGGGGAGTTCTCGGCGGCGGGGCGCCTTCCCCCGTCGGCGACCAGCAGGAGCTGCAGCTGTGGCAGCGTGTCGCAAAGCGGCTCGGCCTGATCTGGACGGAGCAGTTCCTCGCGCAGGAGTACCGGCACGTCGTCCTTGCTCAGGACATCCGCGATCCGGACAGCTACCGCACCGCGAACCGCCGCGGGCGCGGCAGTTCGCTGTCCGCTGCTCAACGAGAGCGGCTCTGGCCCGCCGTCGTGCTGTTCGAGTCGTTGCTGCGCGGCTCCGCCCAGACGACGCACCTCCAGGTCTGCACGAAGGCTGCCCAGATCCCGGCGACGACCGGCTTCCGCTACGACCACGTCGTGGTCGACGAGGCACAGGATCTTCACCCCGCCCAGTGGCGGGTCCTGCGCGGCGCGGTCGCTCCTGGAGCCGACGATCTGTTCATCACCGGCGACCCGCACCAGCGGATCTACGACTCGAAGGTCTCCCTCGGTTCCCTGGGCATCTCGGTGACCGGGCGTACGAGTCGGCTGCGCATCAACTACCGGAGCACGGAAGAGATCCTGACATGGTCGACCGGCATCCTCGCCCCGGTGTCGGTCACCGCTCTGGGCGGCGAGGGAACGGACAGCCTGGCGGGCTACCGCTCACTGCTGCACGGCCGCCGGCCCCGCGTCCAGAGCCACGGCAGCGAGCAGGCGGAGATCTCGACACTCGTCGACCGGATGGAGGAGTGGGTCGCGCAGGGTGTCCGCCCCCTCCGAGATCGGTGTCTGCGCCCGCTTCAACCTGCAGCTCGACAAGGCGTACGACAGGCTGTCGGCCGCCGGGGTTCCAGTGGTCCGCGTCCGGGACAACCCGCGGGCCGACGCGGATGGGGTCCGGTTGGTGACCATGCACTCCATGAAGGGTCTGGAGTTCCGTTGTGTGGCGGTCCTCGGGGTGACGGCCAGCGCCCTGCCCTTCGCCCGCGAGGTCACACCCGCCGAGGTGGATGCGCTCCAGCACGACTCCGACCTGCTGCGTGAGCGGTGTCTGCTGTTCGTCGCGGTCACCCGGGCGCGAGGCACTGCAGGTGTCCTGGAGCGGTCGGCCGAGCTCCTTCGTGCCGGAGCCGACCGGCCGGTAAGCCCTGCCTCGCCACACGGGTGGCGCCCGGCTGCCTCAGGAATGGTCGTCGGCGGTCGGCGCCAGTGCACCGTTCCCAAGGCAATCACGTGCCAGCGCAGCGGCTTTCCGGCTCAGCCCCGCCACGGCCCCCATGCACTCCTCGAACTCCTGGATCGCACGGAAGGCCCGTCCGTAGCAACGCTGTTCCTCAATGGCCAGCTGGGGGATACGCGCTCCGCGGCCGTCGGCCCGGAAGGTCCCGCCGACGCTCGTGGACCGCCGGACGCTCGCCGTACTGCGCAGAAACCCGCGGAGGTAGTCGGTGTCGAGCTGTTCACTTGCCGACGCCGGCTCCGGGTCGCCGTACTCGACGAGGCCGGCCCGTGCCAGTTCGGCAACGCTCACCATCGGGCCGTCCAAGGACCCGGGCCCCTTCTCCGAAGCCAGATCGGGCAGCACGGCGCCGAGATTGTCCAGCTCCGCCTCCAGTTGCTCGCGCAGTGCGGCGTACTCGGCGCGGTAGTCACGGTGCGAGGCGCTGGTGTGGCGCCCGGGGGTGAGATCGACGGTGTCGTCCAGCAACTCGATCAGCGGCACGTCGGCGACTCGGGTCGGTCCTGGGTCGAATGCCGTGTCGGGGCGCGGGGCCATTCGCCGTCAGGTCGACGAGCCGTACGGTGGTCACTGCATCCTGCGGCGTGCCGGGGCGCCTGAGAAGCCACAAGTGAATGGGCAGGGCATGGGACGCCGCGACGCCAACCGGCAGAGCGACGATCTGGGTCAGCAGCCCGCGCCGGACGAGTTCGGCACGGATACGGCGGCCCGCCTTGCTGTAGGCGACCGACGCCGGCATGACCACGAGGACCCGGCCGCCGGGCGCGGTGTGTGCGTAGGCGTGCTGCAGCCAGGCCAGTTCGCCTTCCGCCCGGGGAGGCGTACCCAGTTCCCACCGGGAGTCGAGGAGCAGTGACTCACGCCCCCACTCCGTGACGCCCACCGGCGGGTCGCACACGACGATGTCGGCCTGCAATTTCGGCCACTGGTCCGCGCGCAGGGAGTCCCCGACAACAGCAGTGACGTTTGTGCGGCCGGTGAGCTCCGCGCGGAGCTGCGCCAGCGCTGCACTGTCCGGGTCGGTCTCCTGCCCGATCCGGATCAGCCCCTGCTCCGGCCCGACGGCGCGCAGCAGGGAACCGATTCCGCACGCGGGGTCGAACACGGTGGCGCCGGCTAGCAACCGTTGTGGCATCGACGGCAGCCAGATGCCGGGCGACGTCTGCCAGACCAGTGACCGTGGCGTCGCCGTAGGAAGCCCGCAGCGCCTGCCATAGCCTGACCTCGCTTGAGATGTCCTGCCCCTTGTGGTGCCGTTCCAGCCAGCTGTGCACCTCGGTCAGCGCGAACAGAGGACTGCCCGCTCCACCACCAACGGCCTGGGGAAAGTCTTCGTAGCGCCGCCGCCAGTTGGAGACGGCTGCGCGCGTGACGCCGACGAGGCGCGCGATCTCAGATCCCGATACCAGGGGTCCGTACGATGCCGCGTCTGTGTCTGCCATGCAGGCACCGCATACCGTCAGTGCACACTGGGGACAGTCACGACCCGTTGACGACGTACACAGATCAGCAACGGGCGATCAGTCGTGCGAGCAGAGTCGCGCGAGCCGTCATTCGAGGTCGGTGAGCAGCGCGTCGAGCAGCGTCTCCTCCTCGACGCGGATGCCCAGTTCCATGAGGACCCGCGGTAGATCCGGATCCCATGGCGACACGGCGGGCCGGCCGGTGAGGGGCGGGCCTCCCGGGTTTGCGAGCGCCGCGGCACGGTAGTCGGCGGCCGAGTAACGCCAGGGCTGCCAGGGGACGCGGCGCAGCAGAGCGGAGGCAATGCGCAGTCCGCCCCAGTCGAAGTCCCCGTGGTAGTGCAGTGTCGCCCCGCCTTCGTGCAGGTGGCGCAGCAGGGTGAGAGCGGCGGCGGACGGCTGGCCCTGGAGGCAGACCAGCGGCGCGGAGTGCGGGCCGTGCACGTCGGCGGCCGCGGCGAGTACCGCGGGGTTCTCGCAGATCCGGACGGCCGCGGCGCAGGACGCGGGCGGCCGGCGGATCAGCTGCCTCAGGGTCAGAACGGACGGCTCCCCTGCATCGGCCATCCAGTCCAGGGCGGGCGTACCCCGCAGGTTCAGGGTGAGGACCGTAGAGGACAGCTCGTCACGGAGCAGGCCCGCCGATGCCCACGCCTCCCGGCGCCATTGCGCACCCGACCCGTCGGCGAAGCCCGTCAGGGCTCGGATGCCCGAGAGAGTGAGGGTGGCCAGGGGGGTGCCGTCGTCCAGGGCGTGGGCGCCGCCAAGCAGCCGGGCCGCGAACGCGGGAAGCGAAACGGGCGGGTCTGCGGGGAGGGCGCTCAGGGCAGTGGCGACGTGGCCGAGGAGGTTTTGGGCTGCGGCAGGTGTGCCGGCGAGGCGGCGTACCAGGCCGTCGCCGCGAAGCCGGTCGGCCCATGCGGCAAGGCCCGGGCTCTGGTCCGCGAGGACGTCGACGACGGCGTACGCCTCCCGCCAGGCCTGTTCCTCGGCCTGCCGAGCCGGGCCGATCAGGACGATCGGCCCGGTGAGCGCTACCACGGCGGCCGCCAGGCCGTCCGGGCTGATCCCAGAACGACGCAGAACAGTGTCCACCTCGTCGAGCCGGACGGTCAAGGAGCGCCCGCTCCCAGGTGAGCGTCCCAGCAGCCGCTCGGCCCATGCCCGCTGCGCCGGCGTGGGCGCGCTCAGAGAAACCGGTCTGGTGAGAGGCTGTTCACGTTCCAGGCGCCGACGCGCCCGGTCGACCAGCCAGTCAAGGGCGGGGGCGCCCAGCAGACGGCGCAGCCGGGCCTCGTCGACTTGGGCGGTGACGGATGTCAGGTCCACAGGTGCTCCGGTCCGGCGGTCGTCTCCGCAAGCGGGTCCCGATGCGAATCCTCCGACCGCACCGGATCCTCCCGGCGGATCCGCCGTGCACCGTCCCATTCCCAGCGGGTGACGAGTACCGCCGCCACCTCGTCGATCCGCGAAAGCTGGGCGATGGCGACGCCGGGGACCTGCGGGTAGCAGGCCCACTCGCGTTCGCTCGTCATCACCACGTCCAGGTCGAACGCGTGCAGCAGGCCCAGGCACTTGGCGCGCGAGTCGTCGTCCACGCCGGCGAACGCCTCGTCGAGGGTGACCAGGCGGGGCGCGTACGCGCTGCCGGCACTCGCGTAGTGCGAGGAGGCTGCGGCGAACAGCGGTACGGATACGGCGAGGACCCGCTCGCCACCCGAGGCCGGGCCCGTGGCCGGGACCCAGCGGCCGTGCTGGTGCCGCTCGACCCCGAATTCGTGCCAGGCGCGGTAGTCGAGCGCGGCAGTGAGGTGTTCGAGCCAACTGCCGGACGTGTCGTCCGTCTGCTGTCGGGTGATCTGCGTCTGGAGGAACTCACCCACCGCCGTCCGGTCCTCCGGGGTCCAGGCGTCGGCGGACTGACGCAGCCGTTCGCGGGCTGGGGCGAGGCCGGAGGGGGCCCTGCGGGAGGCCCGCCAGACCAGCCTCAGCTTCATTCCAGTGGAGGTGGGGCGGTCCTCCAGCTCGGTGTTCATGTCGCGCACCTGCCGTTCGGCGGCCCCGATGAGTTCCTGGAGGGTGCCCGCGACCTCGGTGATCAGATGGGTTTCCAGGATCTCCCGTTCACGGGCTGACAGGATGCGGGTGAGTTCGCCAACCTCGGCGGTGAGTGCCTCGGCAAGTTCGGGTACGGCACGCTCACGGCCTTGATAGACGATGTCGACGACCATGCCGTCCTCCACCATCCGGGCAGAGGCGGTGTGCCCGTGCCGGGACAGAGTGTCCTGCAGGGTCTTGAATTCCTCGCTCAGCCGACGCTGTACGCGCTCCCAGGCGCCGTCCGAGTCATCGACGGACGCCAGCCCGGACTCGATGGCGCGGGCGAGCACGATCGCCGGGGTGGCGGCCCACGGGCCGTCACCCGCGGTCGGCAGCGGAAGGTCCGGGAGGGCAACCGTGATCAAGCCGGTAGCCGTGAACCGCTGGAGCCCCGCGATGGCCTCCGCCCGCGCCTCGGCCGCTTCCACGAGGCCCTTCTCCAGCTGCTCGATACGGCCTTCGGCCTTGCTCGCCGCCCGGTCCGCCTCGGCATGGCGCTTGTGGGTGAACTTCTGGTCCGCGTCACAGGCGCGCAGGGCTTCGGCGGTCTCGGTGAGCCGTCGTTCGAGTTCGGCCACGGCCGCGCCGACGGTGGAGCGCAGCGTGGTGTGGCGCTCGTCCGCTGCCACGACCTCGCGCCCGGCTTCGTCGGCGCGCAGAGTGAGTTCGGCGGTCCGCTCCCCCGCCTGCCCGGCCTCAGCGCGTTCCTCCGCCGCCTGGCGGGCCGCCTCGCCGCGTTCGCGCAGCGCCGGCCACAGGGTGGCCAAGGTTACGGCGAGGGAGCCGTGGGCCTGCCGTACCTCGGCAAGGCCAGACCGGTGGGCGGGCAGCCCCAGTTCACCTGCGGTCTCGGTGAGTTCCATGGCGGCCTGTTCGGCCCGTTCGGCCGCCTCCAAGAGGTCGGCGGCGCGCTCCTCGCGTCGCAGGCGAGCCCGGCCCACCGACTCCGCGGCGGCGGTCACCTGCGCGTACGCCCGGCTCAGGGGGCTCTCGTCGGGTACGCCGGCCAACTCGGCGTCGATGGTGGCGCGTCGCGCGGCCACCGCCTCGGACTGCGCCACCGCTTTGTCCGACTCCTGCTGCAGCAGGTCGAGTTCCGTACGAAGGGCAGCGATACGGGACCGCCGCGCAGCCTCCCGTGCCCCTTCGCCGACGTACTCGGCAGCCGGCTTGGCCCAGCGGCCGGTGAGGGTGCCGACGCGGAAGCGCCCGTCCACCCCCGCCCAGGTGCCGGCTCCACCATCCCCTCCCGTGCCGATGGCGGCGAGCAACCGTGCCACCGTGTCATCGCCCACCGCCGCGGCCTGCGCGTCGCCGCCGTCCCCGGCCGGGCGCAGCAGCCCGCCGAGCGAGGGCCCGGCCACCGGCCCGGTCGTCGGGGCGAGGAGTACGTCGTGCCCGTCCACAGCGAGGACGGATCCGTCGGGGAGCACCCAGGCATCCAGCAGTCCGGAGGCTTCCAATGCCGCCTCCAGTCCGGCGCGTTCGTGTTCCGGGAGTCCGTCGTGGAAGTCCACCAGCCGCCACAGCGGTGCTCCGGAAAGCTGCTCGCGCAGGCCGGGCGTGCGGGTGAGCGGGGCCTGAGGGCCTCGTCGGCCACCTGCCTCCAGCGCGACGATCTCCTCGCGGCCCCGGCCGATGCGTACGGCCAGCTCCGTCGCCCGGCGCGCCGCTTCGGCTGCCTCGTCGGCCAGTTGCGCCGAGGCCGCGCTGTGGGCTCGTGCGGCGTGCACACGGGCCGGATAGGGCCCGTCGAGGTGCAGCGTCCACTCCTGGAGTTCATCGAGCAGGCCGGCCAGGTCAGGGCAGGCCAGTTCGGTCCAGGTGCGCGCGTGTTCTCGTACGTCGTCCAGCAGGGCCTGCCCCGCCCGTGCTGCTGCTTCCTCCGCTCCGCCCTGCGCCGCAGTGGTCTGGTCGAGGTCGGTATCCGCCTCGTCGAGACGGACGGATGCCTGCCGTCGGCCCTCGGCCGCCCTCTCAGCCGTGTCCGCGAGGTCCTCCGCGTGGACGAGCGCACGATTTCCGCGGTCCGTCGACTGCTCGGTCGCGCGCCGCAGTTCGGACTCCGGCAACCCGTCGTCCCCGGGCAGGTCGATCCGTGCGGCGGCGGCCGCCTCACGCGCCGTGCGGAAGGTGTCCTCGGCCAGCCGGCCGGCGGCGCGCAGCCGATTCTCGGCCGCCCCGAGCCGTCCGAGCGCCTTGTTGTGCAGGCCTGCCGCCTGGTCCCGGTCGTCCCGGGCGCGGTTGTGGGCGCGGTGGGTCCGCTCGGCCTCCTTGGCCGCCTGCTCCAGCTCCCGAGCGCTGCGCATCTCGGGACCCTCGCGCAGGGCCGCGTCCTGGGCCCGCAGGCGTGCCTGGGTTTCGTCCAGGGCGGCGATCCGTTCCTCCGCCGTCGCCCGCGCCTCCCGGGCACGGGTCTGCTCTGCCTGTGCCTCGGCGAGGTCCCGCTGAAGGTGCTCGTAGCGGGAGTGCTCGCCGCGCGGGAGGCGTGCGCGCCGGCGGGTGGCGATTCTGGCGTAGCGCCGGTAGTGGTCCAGGAAGGCTGTGGCGGCCCGCTCGGCGGCGGAGGCGGCCGCCAGTTCCTCCTTCTCCTCGTCCAGGGAGCGGAAGGCCTCGGCCACGTCCGCGATGACCGCCTGGTCCATGGGCGGCAGTGCCTCGGTGAGGGCTCGGGACAGCGCTGCCTCGTTCGGGCGCTTTGACAGCTGAGGCTGGCGCAGCTGGATGAGCAAGTCGACCAGAGCGCCGTACCGCTGCTCGCCGAGTCCGAAGAGCGCCTCGTCGACCGCCCTGCGATAGGTCTTGGCCTGGTCGTACACCATGCCGTGCCCTGCGACGGCCTCGGCGAGCCGGTCCCTGGACAGGGCCGTGCCGGTGGCGTCCAGCAGGCTGAGGGACATCACGTCGGCGGCCGCGGAGCCATGATCGACGCGCTGGCTGGTGAGCGCGTACCAATGGCGTGCGATTCCCCGCCCGCTAACTGCTTTGAGTCCGCAGAGCAGCGTACGGAAATGCTGCTCGCCGCTGGTCTCGTCCAGCCTGCCGAACTCGATCCAGGTGTAGCCGAGCCGCTCGGAGTGCGGATGCTCGCCGCCGAGGAGCAAGTTCCACTCCATCCGCTTGCCCGGGTCTCCGTCGGGTTCGACCCGGCGTGAGCTGAGGTCCCCGTCGAGTAGGAAGGGCAGCGTCAGGGCGAGCACCTTGGACTTGCCGGTGCCGTTGTTCCCGCGCAGGAGCAGGCGCCCGTCCTTGAAGTGGAACTCCTCGACGTCGTAGTGAAAGAGGTCGACGAGGCCAATGCGCAGAGGCTGCCACCGGGAGCGCAGAGGATCGGGGAGGCGGGTCACGGCTTGCTGGCCTTTCGCTGCGCGGGCATGCGTACGGTGCCTGGTTCGAGTACGACGGTCTCGCCGACGGCGTACCGGGCGAGGGCCGGGCGCGGCGCCACGCCTTGGGCCGAACGGGAGACCAGCCCGAGTGCGGCGAGCCGGGCGACGGCCTGTTCTACGAGTTCGGCTTCCATGCCTGGCTCCCGCGCCGACTTGGCCCAGAACCCGCCATGCTCGGCGGCGAGTTCACCGACTCGGAGCGCCAGCCGACCGGTGGCGACAGGGCCGCCGGCGGCGGCCAGGTGCTCGGCGAGCAGCAGCGTGACGTGACCGTGGGTTCCCTGTTCGGGCATCCGGACATCGGTGAGGTCGTCGTCCGGGTCGACCATCGCGATGCCTTCGGCGCGCACCTCCGGGACCAGTCCGGTCAGCTCCGTGATGCGGGCCGTGAGGAATCCTCGCTGCCGTGTGAGGTACCCGAGCTCGGCATCGCTCAGTTCGTCGTAGTAAAGGACCGGGTCGTCCAGGAGCCTGCGGGTCAGCGAGCGCCGCATCGCGCGGAAGCGCAGTTCGTCGCTGTCCAGAGCGGTCTCGGCGACGAGTTCGGCGAGGCGGTCCGCGAGGGCCTCGGCGTGCACGGTGGAGGGCCCGCGGCGCGCGGCGAGCAGCCCGGCCAGGACCCGCCGTTCCACGTCGTACAGGACATCGCCGGCTCCGCTGACGTACGCCTCCTCGTCGCCGGCCACGCGCCGCAGCACGCCGAGCCCGAGGAGGAGCCGTACGACGGCGGCGAGGTCGAGGCGCTCGTCCCGGCGGTCCAAGGTGAACTGGATGCCCGCCCGGACGAGCTGCGGGTCTGCGGCGTCGAGGACGACCTGGCCGGCGAGGCGGCCGAGCGCGATCTGGGCCTCGCCGCGTTCGAGGGCTCCGAGGGCGAGGCAGAGCAGCACGTAGCGACGCCGCGTGAAGGGGGCGGCCGCGCGGGTCGCCTCGCGCGCGGGGTGCGTGGGGTCGGTGAGCACGCCGGGTATTTTCCGCAGGCGGGCGACCTCGGCGTCCGTCTGGAGGGACCAGCCGGTATTGCGGTCGAACCATTCGCGCAGTTCGGAGGCATGCCGACGGACAAGGCGGAACTCGTCGGCGTACCGGCCACGGGCGAGCAGGAGAGGCTGCTTGAGCAGGGCGCGAGCAGCCTTGCGGAGGTCGGCCGCGTGCTGGCCGTCGAGCACCTCTGCGAGCGGAGTGCTGTTCATCGGACACCAGCCCCGTCCGTCAGGTCGATGATCTCGATGAGGTGGTCGGGACCACGGAAAACTCCGCAGGCCGTCCGGATCTCCGCCGTGCCGCCGTCGGCGAGCGCGCTGAGCCGGATTTCCATGGAACCGTCGTTGCTGGTGACCACGGTGTGCCGCATACCGGGCCGCCAGGTGGCGAGCGCGTCGCCGAGCAATTGGAGGAAGAGCCCGAAAGAGACCGGGTCGAGTTCACCGAGACCGGAAAGTCGGGTGATCCCGTCGGTGACGAGCCGAGCTCGTGCCGCCGCGGTCTCGGCCGCCTGCTTGGCGGCCGCCTCGGCGAGTCTGCGGCGCGGCTCCTCACGGTCCTCCACCTTGCGAGGCTTGCCGCGCCGCTCATAACTGCCGGTACGACGCAGCTGGGGGCTGATCCGCAGCGGCTCGGCCTCGGCCCACGGAGTGGCTGCGGGTACCGGCAGCGCTGCGCGGGCGGCCAGCGTCTCTGCGTCGACGGTGAGGTGTCGTGCGGGGTGCAGCCCGAAGGCGGTGCGCCACAGCCGGTGCCGGGCGTCGTCGTCCGGGGCCTCGGCGAACCAGCGGGCGAGGGTTCGGAAGTCGGCAGACCGGTCGGAGCGCCCGGCCCTGCGCTCGTTCAGCGACCGTACGACGGCCAGGAGCTGGGGAATCGCGCCGAGGGCCCTGCCGCGCAGCAGCCTGGCCTGCGACTCGCGCCCCTCCCGGCTGATGAACCAAGCGGCGAGGCCGGTCCAACGCCCGGACCAGCGCTGGTAAGCCGCCCACTCGGCGTGCTCGGTCTCCTCAGGCGAGGCGTCGGCCGCCTCACGGGCCGCTGCAGCCCGCAGTAGGGGTTCGATGCTCCCGGTGTCTTCCAGCTCCAGGATCAAGCGGGCGATGCGCCCGCCAAGAGTGATCAAATCCTGGATGAACCGCTCCAGGTATTGGATGAGGCGGTCCTTGTAGGCGAGGAAGACGTCCTCTTCGACGTCGTGGAGGTCGATGGTCCGCTGCAAGGACCCCATGAAGGCGCGGGCGTTGTCGGCAAGAGCGGTGAACCGACTCGCCAGCGCGTCAAGTGCCAGATGAGTTTTGGCCTGATCCGGCTGTTCCTCGACTGCCAGCACGAGGAGGGCCCTCAACTGGGTAACGATGTCGTGCAGGGCGACGGCCTGCAGCGAGCCGCGCCGCCCGAGCGCCTCGTCATAGACGCCCAGCGCCTCCTCGGCAGCTTCTCCGGCCTGGGTGAGCTGGTAGACGAACCGCTTCCGGTAGAAGTCCTCGACAGCGGTAACGCGGGCGGTGTCGGGGTCAGCGCGGAGATTGCCCCAGCCGACAAGGCTGTCCAGCGCCTTGACCACGACGTCCAGCTCAGCGGGTCGCGTCCCGGCCGGCAGGGTGGCATGCACGTCCTCGGGACGAAGGTGCACCGCGAACCGCTCTTTGGCGATCACGAATCCCCGCATCACCTGACGGTAGAGAGCCGTGTTCTGAACAGTGAGGTGAGCGAAGGGGCTGTATCCGTCCGGTCGTGGTTCCGGTGCGGTGGTGGTGACGGTCATCGCAGACCATTGTCCCGCAGCGGACAGAGTCGCAGACAGAGACCAAAGCACTTGGCTGATTTACACCACAATGCGATCTCGCATGCCTCTGTTTCACCGGACTCCGGGAGATCGCGGGCCGTGGCTGGCAACATGCGAAATTGCCCGATCGACCCGGACGGAGGTTCATGTGAAGCAGCAACTGACGAACGGCTGGCGGTACTGCACTGGGTCGGGCGGGGGCGCCCTGATGGCGTGTGGGAAGACAGCTCTTACAAGACCAGTTGTCAGGCTCTACAGCATCGCGGGCTGCTGAGAAGGTGGTCAGGCATCGGGGGCGGTGGAGCGCCACGATGTACCGGCGCGGGCCAGCACTGTCTGGCGCAGGGAACGCACCCGCCCGCTCAACCGCAGCGCAGATCCACGACGCAAGCGCAGAAGTCGGCTCCTTCCGTCCCTGCCGCATCTCTTGAGAGTGAGCCGCCTGCAAGGCAGGTTGCGCTGACGGCACCACAGAAGGCGATACGTCCCGGGGCACCCCCGTAGGACGGTTACGGAAGAGCTTTTGGAGGGACTTGCAGAAGCGGGCGGGCGGATTGTGAAGAGCAGCAGGTCTAGCCCGAACTCCGTGAACTGATCCGTCCGCGTGAGCGCTGCGCGCAGATCCGGAAGGATTCCGGAGACGAAGGAGCCGTACGGACGCTGGTGTCGGGGCGGCTTTGAGATCCGGTTGGAGGATGTTCCCCCGTGGCGCCTGGCTGTGCTCGAACCCGTCCCCGTAACTGCCCGGCTCACGCCACCGCATGCTGTGGTGAAGGCTATGCAGAGCCATTTGCATCCCATGGGTGTGACCAAGGCCGTACGGCACGGGCCCTGCGACTTGTTCAGGCTCTTGTTTCGGCAACGCAGAAGCAGGGGCACGTCAGCAAGATCGGGCCGACTCACGGTGCGCCGCTCCACCATCGGCGGCGCAGCGCCGCTCCGCACTTCACGATCACCGCTCAGGGACAGGCGTGCGGCTTCCCAGCCCTTCGGGAGCAGGACCGTACGGATCACACAGCCACTGAGAAAGAACTAGCGGAATCCAGGAAATACTCGTGGGTCACGATTCCGCGGTTCGACTGCGCCCCTGCCGATCGGCTACGGATCGTCCTCAGGGTTCAGCGATGCTCGTGGACAGTGGCCGCTGCCATGGGCATTGGCCACCCATGGCAGCGGACAGTCAAGACTTCGGAATGCCAAGTCTCTGGTCGTAGGTCTGCCACCTGACGCGACCTGCGCGATCAGGGAGCTGACGATCCGCCAGAATGTGCATCAAACGAGCGTCGAATCCGCGTCAAGATATCGCCCGCGACGGCCACAATGTACATCACGCGCACGGCCCTGACCTGCAGGTCAGGCGCCCTTGGCCACCGGCTCCAGGATCGCCACGCACTCCACGTGGTGGGTCATCGGGAACAGGTCGAAGACGCGGAGCGTGCGGAGGCGGTAGCCGTTGTCCTTGAAGTAGCCGAGGTCGCGCGCCAGTGCCGCCGGGTCGCAGGCCACGTACGCGATGCGGCGGGCCGAGAGGCCCGCGATGTGGCGGACCGTCTGCTTGCCGGCGCCCGCGCGGGGCGGGTCCAGGACGACCAGGTCGCACTCCGTGATCCCCGTCTTCGGGAGGATCTGCTCGACCTTGCCCTGCTCGATGCGGACCCGGGGGAAGTCCTCCAGGTTGTGCCGGGCGTCCTCCACCGCGCGCTTCGTCGACTCGATGCCGAGGACGGCGCCCGTCTCGCCGAGGCGCTCCGCCAGGGCTCCCGCGAAGATGCCGACGCCGCAGTACAGGTCGAGGGCCATCTCGCCCTTGCGCGGCATCAGGCCCTGCATGACGGCCTTGATCAGGGTGTCGGCGGCCTGGGGGTGGACCTGCCAGAAGCCGCCCATGCCCACGCGGTACGTACGGCCGTCCGCGCGCTCGCGCACGAAGGGGCGGCCGTGGACCCGGTGGACCCCGCCGTCCTTCTCCTCGACGCGCAGGACCGAGACCGGCTTGTCCAGCTCCACGAGCGGGAGACGGCCGCCGGGCCGGGGGGTGAGGACCACCTGGCGGTCGCTCGAACCCGAGGCGGCGATGGCCTCGACCGTGGCCATCTGCGGCCAGTCCTGCTTCTCGATGCCCAGCTCGCTGACGCCGGGAGCGGCGATCATGCAGTGGTCGATGAGCTCGATGTCGTGCGAACGGTGCTTGCGCAGGCCCGCGTTGCCGTCCTCGTCGATCGCGAACTGCACCCGGGTGCGCCACTGCGGGACCTCGCCCGCCGGCAGCTTGTCGCCCTCGGCCGGCATGACCGTGCCGTCCCAGCCGGCCTGCTCCGGGGTGAGTCCGGCGAGGCGCAGCAGCTGCTCGGCGACGACCTCGCCCTTGAGCCGCCGCTGGGCGCCGGGCTTGGCGTGCTGCCAGTCGCAGCCGCCGCACTTGCCGGGGCCGGCGTACGGGCAGGGGGCGGGGGTGCGGTCCTTGGAGGGGTCCAGGACGGTGATCGCGTCGGCGCGCAGGAAGCGCGAGTCGGCGTCGCCCTCGGTGACCTTGGCGACGACCCTCTCGCCGGGCAGCGTGTGGCGGACGAACAGGACCCGGCCCTCGGCGGTCCGGGCGATGCAGTGGCCGCCGTGCGCGACGGGACCGACCTCGACCTCGTACTCCTCCCCGACCAGTGACTGCTTCTCGTTCTGCTCGGTCATGGTGGGGAGACTCCAAAAATGAAAGGGAACGGCCGGACGACCGACCCACCAGTTTACGTGGATCCCGCCCGGCCGTTCACCAACCCGTCCCGACCCCCGACCCCACGGGCCCCGGGGGTCCCCGCCCCGGTCCGAGCCTCCTGCTGCTCCGGCGGCGCCTGCTACTTCGGCGGCGCCTTCGCCTTCGGCGGGCGCGGGGTGTCGACGGGTCCCCGTCGCACCGCGCCCGGGGCGTTCCAGTCCTGGCGCTTCCTGGCCCGCCGCTTGGCCAGCTCGGAGGACTCCAGCTGGTAGGGCACCGAGGTGACCATCACGCCGGGGGTGAAGAGCAGCCGCCCCTTGAGGCGCAGCGCGCTCTGGTTGTGCAGCAGGTGCTCGTACCAGCGGCCGACGACGTACTCGGGGATGTAGACGCTGACGGCGTCGCGCGGGTTCTCGCTGCGCAGGCCCTTCACGTACTCGACGACCGGCCGGGTGATCTCCCGGTACGGGGAGTCGAGGATCTTGAGCGGGACGTTGATCCCGCGCCGGTCCCACTCGGTGCGCAGCGCCTTGGTCTCGACCGGGTCGACGCTGATGCTGAGCGCCTCCAGGGTGTCCGAGCGGGTCAGCTTGGCGAAGGCCAGGGCGCGCAGCGTGGGCTTGTGGACCTTGGAGACCAGGACGATGGAGTGGACCCGCGAGGGCCGCACGCTGTCGTCGCTCGGTCCATCGGCGGCGGCGATCTCCGCGGAGACGCGGTCGTAGTGCTTCCGGATCGCGCTCATGGTGCCGTAGAAGATGACCATGCCGAGCAGGGCGACCCAGGCGCCGTGGGTGAACTTGGTCGCGAGGACGACGACCAGGACCATGCCGGTGAAGAAGGCGCCGAAGGTGTTGATGGCGCGGGAGCGGTGCATCCGGCGGCGGGCGGCCGGGTCGCGCTCCGACTTCAGGTGGCGGTTCCAGTGCCGGACCATGCCGATCTGGCTCAGTGTGAAGGAGACGAAGACGCCCACGATGTAGAGCTGGATGAGCTTGGTCGAGTCCGCGTCGTAGACCCACACGAGCAGGATCGCGGCGCCGGCGAGGAGCACGATGCCGTTGGAGAAGGCCAGCCGGTCGCCGCGGGTGTGCAGCTGGCGCGGCAGGTAGCGGTCCTGGGCGAGGATCGAGCCGAGCAGCGGGAACCCGTTGTACGCGGTGTTGGCGGCCAGGAAGAGGACCAGCGCGGTGGCGGCGGCGAGCAGGAGGAAGAGGAAGCTGCCGTTGCCGAACACGGCCTCGGCCACCTGGGAGATCACCGGGTGCTGGACGTAGTCGGGGCCGACCGGGACGCCGTTGTCGATCAGGTCGGTGGCGGGGTTCTCCGCCATCTTCACGTCGGTGGCCATGGCCAGGCCGATGATCCCGCAGAACATGGTGACGGCCAGGCCGCCCATGAGGGCGAGGGTCGTGGCCGCGTTCTTGCTCTTGGGCTTGCGGAAGGCGGGGACGCCGTTGCTGATGGCCTCGACGCCGGTCAGCGCGGCGCAGCCGGAGGAGAAGGCCCGCAACAGCAGGAAGACCAGCGCGAAGCCCGCCAGTCCCTCGTGTTCGGGTTTGATCTCCAGATCCGCAGTGGGTGCCCGCATCGTCTCGTCGAGGACGATGCCCTGGAAGGCGCCCCAGGCGATCATGATGAAAACGGCGCCGACGAAGATGTACGTCGGGATGGCGAAGAGGCTCCCGGACTCCTTCACTCCGCGCAGATTCATCAGCGTGAGGAGCACGATCATGATCGTCGCCGAGAGCACCTTGTGCTCGATGACGAAATCGACCGCCGAGCCGAGGTTCTCGACACCGGCGGAGATCGAGACCGCGACCGTCAGGACGTAGTCCACGAGCAGTGCGCTCGCCACGGTGAGGCCGGCCTTGGGCCCGAGGTTGGTGTTCGCCACCTCGTAGTCGCCGCCGCCGCTCGGGTAGGCGTGGACGTTCTGCCGGTAGGAGGCCACGACGGTGAACATCAGGACGACCACCGCGAGGGCGATCCAGGGACTGAAGTGGTACGCCGACACGCCCGCGATCGACAGGACCAGCAGCACCTCGCCCGGGGCGTACGCCACGGAGGAGAGCGGGTCGGAGGCGAAGACGGGAAGGGCGACCCGCTTGGGCAGGAGGGTTTCTCCGAGGCGGTCGCTGCGGAGCGCCCGGCCGATCAGGATCCGTTTGGGCACGTCGGTCAGTTTGGACACGGAGAGGATCGTAAGCGTTCGAAATCAGCCTGACGAACCCCCCACCCCCCCATATCGCGATCCCGCAGCAATTCCTCCCCGACTGCGCCGCAACGGGCCCCGCTCGTGACCGCCCGTGTGTAGCTTGGGCCATGGTCTGAGACCCTGTTATGCCAGAGCATGCAATGAGGCTGGAAACCAGCGAGCGCTGACAGCCGGAAGGACGGCCGTGCACATCGTCATCATGGGCTGCGGAAGAGTGGGCTCCGCTCTCGCGCAGACCCTGGAACAGCAGGGGCATACGGTCGCGGTCGTCGACCAGGACCCCACCGCATTCCGCCGGCTGGGAGCCGGATTCGGCGGCCGCCGCGTCACCGGTGTCGGCTTCGACCAGGACACCCTGCGGGAGGCCGGGATCGAGGAGGCGGGCGCTTTCGCCGCCGTCTCCAGCGGTGACAATTCCAACATCATCGCGGCCCGCGTGGCCCGGGAGATGTTCGGAGTCGAGAACGTCGCCGCCCGCATCTACGACCCCAAGCGCGCCGAGGTCTACCAGCGCCTCGGCATCCCCACCGTCGCGACCGTGCGGTGGACCGCCGACCAGATGCTGCGCCGGCTGCTGCCGTCGGGCGCCGAGCCGCTGTGGCGCGACCCGAGCGGCGGCGTACAGCTCGCGGAGGTGCACACCTCCACGGCCTGGATCGGTCACAAGGTGAGCAAGCTGCAGGAGGAGACTGGCGTGCGCGTCGCGTTCCTCACCCGCTTGGGCGAGGCCGTGCTGCCGACGTCCGCGACGGTGCTCCAGGAAGGCGACCTCGTCCACGTGATGATGCGCACGGACGAGATCGACAAGGTCGAGGCGGCCTTCGCCGAGGGGCCTGAGGAGGCACACGCATGAGGGTCGCGATCGCCGGGGCGGGCGCGGTGGGCCGGTCCATCGCGGCCGAACTGCTGGAGAACGGCCACGAGGTGCTCCTCGTCGACAAGGCCCCGACCGCCATCTCGGTGGAGCGGGTCCCGCAGGCCGAGTGGCTGCTGGCCGACGCCTGCGAGATCACCTCGCTGGACGAGGCGGCGCTCCAGCGCTGCAACGTGGTCATCGCGGCGACCGGCGACGACAAGGTCAACCTCGTCGTCTCGCTGCTCGCCAAGACCGAGTACGGGGTCCCCCGCGTGGTGGCCCGGGTCAACAACCCGAAGAACGAGTGGCTCTTCAACGAGTCCTGGGGCGTGGACGTCGCCGTCTCCACGCCGCGCCTGATGTCGGCGCTCGTCGAGGAGGCCGTCAGCGTCGGCGACCTCGTACGGCTGCTGCGCTTCAGCCACGGCGACGCCAACCTCGTCGAGCTGACCCTGCCGCCCGACTCCTCGGTCGCGGGCACCCAGATCAGCGACATCAGCTGGCCCGAGGACACCTCGCTGGTTACGATCATCCGCGGCAACCGGGTCCTCACCCCGCACGGGGAGGAGACCCTGGAGCCCGGTGACGAGCTGCTCTTCGTGGCCGCCCAGGCCCGTGAGGAGCAGCTGGAGGTCCTCCTCCAGGCCCGCCGCCCGTAGCCCCGCGGGGGCCACGGCGCGTACGACGCCGGTGCGACGGCGTACGAAGGGGGCGGGACGACCGACCGGTCGTCCCGCCCCCTTCGCGTCGCACGCGTGTCAGAGGCCGGGTTCCTTGGCCGCGGCCTTCGCCGCCTTGGCGGCCTTCTCGGCGCGCTCCTCGGCCTCCCACTCATCGATCACGTTGATCGGCGGGGGCGCCTTGGCCAGGAAGACCCAGGTGAAGTACACCGCGAGCACCATCGGCGGCAGCTTCAGCGCGATCAGGACCCAGCCCAGCTGCGTCGCATCGCCCCACCAGTACAGCGGGAAGAGGATCGCGTACTTGGCGAGGAAGATCAGGCCCCACGCCAGACTGGCCTTGGTGTAGGCCTTCTTGCGGCCGGGGTTGCGGGTGCGCCAGGACAGGTTCTCCTTGAAGACCGGCCCCAGCATCACGCCCAGCAGCGGGAAGCCGACGAGCGCCGAGATCGTGAAGGCCGCGCCCAGGCCGACGCCGTAGATCATGCCCGGCAGGTAGAAGCCCTTCGCGCTGCCCGTGAACAGGGCGAAGGCCACGCCCACGCCCACGCCGAAGACGCCGCTGAAGGCGTGCTTCACCGTGTCCTTGCGCAGCAGCCGCACGATCACCAGCAGGACCGCGACGGCGCCCGCCGCGATGGCGGACAGCTTCACGTCCTTGTTGATCGTGTAGATCATGACGAAGAGCAGCCCGGGGAGCATCGTCTCCACGGTGCCCCGGATGCCTCCGAAGGCGTCGAAGAGCGCCGCCTGCGTCACCGCCTTCTGGTCCTCGGAAGGGGCGGAGGAGGAGGCGGGGTCTGGGGTGGTCGGTTTGTCGAAAGACGTCACCGGTTACTGCTCCTGTCCGAGCGGTCGGAGTTCGTACTTCGGGTTGAAGAGCACCCGGCGGCCATGGGACATGGACATGCGTCCGGAGACGATCATGCGTCGGCCGGGCTCGATTCCCACGATCGAGCGACGGCCGAGCCAGACCACGTCGAGGGCGGCCGAGCCGTCGAACAGCTCCGCCTCCAGCGCGGGAACGCCGGCCCGGGGCCGCAGGGTGACCGTACGCAGCGTCCCGGTCACCTTGACTATCTGGCGGTCGGAACAGTCGCAGATCCGCAGGCACCCCGCGGCCTCTGCGTCCTCTTGCAGCTCCGCCGAATGCAGCTCCTCCTGCGAGGTGGACAGCCGCTCTATCATCCGGCGGAACCGGCCCGCGGGCCGGACCGGCTTCGCGGACTTCTCGGGACGCGGTTCAGCACTCATACAGGAAGCGTACCGGCGCCCCGGCTACCTCTCGAAGCGGTACCCCATGCCGGGCTCGGTGATGAAGTGGCGCGGGTGCGACGGGTCCGTCTCCAGTTTCCGGCGCAACTGCGCCATGTACACGCGCAGGTAGTTCGTCTCGGTGCCGTACGAGGGCCCCCAGACCTCCTGGAGCAGCTGCTTCTGGCTGACGAGCTTGCCGCCGTTGCGGACCAGCACCTCCAGCAGGTGCCACTCGGTGGGCGTGAGCCGGACGTCGCGTCCTTCCCGTACGGCCTTCTTGGCCGCCAGGTCCACCGTGAAGCCCGCGGTCTCCACGACCACCTCGTCCCCGCCGGCCCCGGCGGCGGGTTCGGCCCTCCGTACGGCGGCCCGCAGCCGGGCCAGCAGCTCGTCCATGCCGAAGGGCTTGGTGACGTAGTCGTCGGCGCCGGCGTCCAGGGCCTCGACCTTCTCGTCGGAGCTGTGCCGGGCGGACAGGACCAGGATCGGCACCCGGGTCCAGCCGCGCAGGCCCCTGATCACCTCGACCCCGTCCATGTCGGGCAGGCCGAGGTCGAGGACGACCACGTCGGGGTGGCGGGCGGCCGCGAGCTCCAGGGCGCTCGCGCCGTCGACGGCGGCGTCGACCTCGTACTTGCGCGCCTTCAGGTTGATCACGAGGGCTCGCACGATCTGCGGCTCGTCTTCCACCACGAGCACCCGGGTCATCGGGGTCCTGCTTTCTGTCGTGTCCGGTCACGGTCGTCGCGACCGCGCTCATGGTCGGGTTCGGGGCCGGGGCCGGGGCCGGGGGGAGGGTGGGGGTCGTGCTCCCGGTCGCCGTGGTCGTCCACGCCGTGGTCGTCCACGCCGAGGCCGTCCTCCCCGCCGTGGCCGTGCTCCACGCTCCGGCCCTCGTCGTCCACCGTGACGCGCGACTGTCCTGCGCCCCGGCCCGCGGCGCGGAGGGTGAGCACCATCGTGAGCCCGCCGCCCGGGGTGTCCTCGGCGGCCAGGGTGCCGTCCATGGCCTCCGCGAAGCCGCGGGCGACCGCGAGCCCGAGGCCCACGCCCGCCCCTCGGGGGGCGTCGCCGTACCGCTGGAAGGGGGCGAAGATCCGGTCTTTGGCCTCGTCGGGCACGCCGGGGCCGCGGTCGACGACCCGTACCTCGACCCGGTCGCCGAGGAAGCTGGCCGACACGAGCACCGGCCGGCCCGCCGGGCTGTACTTGACGGCGTTCTCGACCACGTTGGCCACGGTGCGCTCCAGCAGCCCCGGGTCCACCGCCACCATCGGCAGCGACTCGGGCACGTCCAGCAGGACGCTGTCCTCCGGTACGCCGCCCAGCGCCATCGGGACCACCTCGTCGAGGTCGATCTCGCGGATCAGCGGGGTGACCGTGCCGGTCTGGAGCCGGGACATGTCCAGCAGGTTGCCCACCAGGTGGTCGAGCCGGTCGGCGCCGGCCTCGATGCCCTCCAGCAGCTCGGCCCGGTCCTCCTCGGACCACTCCACGTCGTCGGAGCGCAGCGACGTCACCGAGGCCTTGATGGAGGCCAGCGGCGTCCGCAGGTCGTGGCTGACGGCGGCCAGCAGTGCCGTCCGGATCCGGTTGCCCTCGGCCATCCGGCGGGCCTCCTCGGCCTCGCCGACCAGCCGCTGCCGGTCCAGCACCACGGCGGCCTGGGCGGCGAAGGCGCCGAGCACCCGGCGGTCCTCGGCGGGCAGCACCCGGCCGGACAGGGCCAGCGCCATGTGGTCCCCGATCGGCATGTCGACGTCGGCGTCCTCGGGGCGGCCGGCCGGCCGGGGGCCGACGCTTCCGGCCCGGTTCCACGGCTCGACGTCGCCGGCCCGCTCCAGCAGCGCGACGGACTCCATGGCGAAGGTCTCGCGCACCCGCTCCAGCAGCGCGTCCAGCCGGGTCTCGCCGCGCAGCACGCTGCCCGCGAGGAAGGAGAGGATCTCCGACTCGGCACGCAGCCGCGCCGCCTGGTGAGTGCGCCGGGCGGCCAGGTCCACCACCGAGGCGACGGAGACGGCGACGCCGAAGAAGACGGCGATGGCCACGATGTTCTTGGGATCGGAGATCGTGAACCGGTGCAGCGGCGGCGCGAAGAAGTAGTTCAGCAACAGCGAGCCGAAGGCGGCCGAGGCCAGCGCCGGCCAGAGTCCGCCCAGCAGGGCGGCGGTGACCGTCAGCGCCAGGAAGAGCAGCATGTCGTTGGCGAGCCCCGGGTCCACGTCCACGTGCGTCAGCAGGACGCAGAGCAGGACGGGGAAGATCACGCCGACGATCCAGCCGGCCACGATCCGCGGCCGTCCGAGCCGGGCCGCCGAGCGGACCACGGGCAGGCCGCGCCCCTTGGCGACCTCCTCGTGCGTGACGATGTGGACGTCGAGGTCGGGACCCGAGTCGCGGGCCACGCTCGCGCCGACGCCGGGTCCGAAGACGTACTGCCAGGAACGGCGGCGGCTGGAGCCGAGCACGATCTGGGTGGCGTTGACCCCGCGGGCGAATTCCAGCAGGGCGTCGGGGATGTTGTCCCCGATCACGTGGTGAAACGTTCCGCCGAGGTCCTCGACCAGGATCCGCTGGACCGCGAGCTCCTTCGGCGAGGCGGCGGTGAGCCCGTCGCTGCGGGCGATGTAGACGGCGAGGATCTCGCTGCCCGAGCCCTTGGCCGCCATCCTGGAGGCCCGCCGGATCAGCGTGCGCCCCTCGGGGCCGCCGGTGAGGCCGACGACGATCCGCTCCCGCGCCTGCCAGGTCGAGCGGATGTCGTGCTCGCCCCGGTACTGCTGGAGGTACTCGTCGGCCCGGTCGGCCACCCACAGCAGGGCCAGCTCGCGCAGGGCGGTGAGGTTCCCGGGGCGGAAGTAGTTGGACAGGGCCGCGTCGACCTTGTCGGACTTGTATATGTTGCCGTGCGCCATCCGCCGGCGCAGGGCCTGCGGCGACATGTCGACGAGCTCGATCTGGTCGGCACGCCGGACCACCTCGTCCGGTACGGTCTCCCGCTGCCGGACCCCGGTGATCGACTCGACCACGTCCCCGAGCGACTCCAGGTGCTGGATGTTCACGGTGGTCACGACGTCGATGCCGGCCCGCAGCAGCTCCTCCACGTCCTGCCAGCGCTTGGCGTTGCGCGAACCCGGCACGTTGGTGTGCGCCAGCTCGTCCACGAGCGCCACGGCGGGCGCGCGGGCGAGCAGCACGTCCACGTCCATCTCGGTGAAGGCGGCGCCGCGGTGCCTCAGCTCCCTGCGTTCGACCGCTTCGAGGCCGTGCAGCATGACCTCGGTGCGCGGCCGGCCGTGGTGCTCGACGAAGCCGACGACGACGTCCCCGCCCCGCTCGACCCTGCGGTGGCCCTCGGAGAGCATCGCGTAGGTCTTGCCCACGCCGGGCGCCGCGCCGAGATAGATCCTGAGCTTGCCGCGTCCCATGCGCCCATTCTCGGGGACGTCCGCGCTGTTCACGCACCGATGGGGGGCCGCACGCCCATCCCTGACGCATCCCTGACGCACCCGTCGGCCGCCCGCGAACGGCGGTGGGCCCCACTCCCGCAGGAGTGGGGCCCACCGGCCGAAGGCTGCGCGTGCCCCGTTACGTGCGCGGGGCCGCCGGAGTCAGCGGACCTCGGTGATCTCCGGGCCGCGCTCCAGCTGGCCCATGCCGCCGCCGAAGCGGGAGCCCTCCTGCTCCTCCGTCGTCGTCTGCACGCCGTCCGGCACCATCTGGGCGTCGTTCGGCAGCTTCAGGACGATCGGGTCGCGGGGTGCCATCGGACCGTCGCCGCGGACGACGACCGTGTCCCGGAAGATCTGCTCCAGTACGCCCGCCGACTCGGGGCGCACCGCGCCCTGGCCGGAGATGACGCCGCGCAGGAACCAGCGCGGGCCGTCGACGCCGACGAAGCGGACCAGCTGGGCGCCGGTCTGGCCGTCGGGCAGCGGTACGGGCACCTGTGCGCGCAGCTCCCAGCCCAGCGGGCCCTCGGCCTCGTCGATGATGCCGCCCTGCTGGGTGATGCCCGTGGCGATCTCGTCGCGGACCTCGCCCCAGATGCCTTCCTTCTTGGGCGCCGCGAAGGCCTGCAGCTGCACGGCGCTGTCGCCCAGCACCACGGTCGCGGCCACGATCGCGTCACCGGCGACCTCGACGCGCAGCTCCATGCCCTCGACACCGGGTACCAGGATGCCGCCCAGGTCGACGCGCCCGTCGGCGGGGTCGCCGAGCACCTCGGTCGAGTCCCAGGGACCGTCGGGCCGCGGAGCCGGCGGCAGGTTCATCCGGCGCGGCGCGGCAGCGCCGTCCTGGCCCTCGGCCTCGTCCCGCTCATCAGCGCCCGAGGCGTCGACGACCTGCTCGGCCGCGCCGCCGTCCTGGGCGGAGTCGTTCTTCTTGCGACGTCCGAACACGTCACTGTCCTTCCCGGTCGGTTACGACCGAAGCGTAGCCATTCCCACCCTGCTGACCAGCCCCGGATCCGGCCACGGCCGTATGCCCGCCGGTGGAGCCGAAACCCCCCTCGGCCCGGGCCGAGCCGGGAAGTTCCGCCACCTCGTGGAAGCGCACCTTCTCGACCCGCTGGACAACCAGCTGGGCAATGCGGTCGAAACGCTCGAACCGGACGCTCTCGCGCGGGTCGAGATTGACCACGATCACCTTGATCTCCCCACGGTACCCGGCATCCACCGTCCCCGGGGCATTCACGAGCGCGAGCCCGCAGCGTGCGGCCAGGCCCGACCGCGGGTGCACGAACGCCGCGTACCCGTCGGGCAGGGCGATGGACACCCCGGTGGGCAGGACCGCCCGCTCTCCGGGCGCGAGCTCGGCGGCGGTGGTGGTCACCAGGTCGCAGCCGGCGTCGCCGGGGTGACCGTAGGCGGGGAGCGGCACCTCGGGGTCCACGCGCCGGATCAGCACGTCGACGTCATGGTGGGGCGCGTAGTCGTTCTGGGACATCAGGGGTTCACCTCGAAGGCGCGTGCGCGCCTGACCTGGTCCGGGTCGGCCATGGCCGCCTGGATCTCCTCGGGCCGTCCGTTGTCGATGAAGTGGTCGACCTTGACCTCGATGAACAGGGCGTCGGCGCGCACGGCGACCCGGCCCCGCGGGCCGCCTATCCGGCCGACGGCGGTGCAGTAGATCTTCCGCCCGGCGACCGCGGTGACCTCGGCCTCCAAGTGCAGCACGGTGCCCACGGGCACGGGCCGCACGAAGTCGGTCTCCAGCCGTCCCGTCACCGCGATGACGCGCAGCAGCCAGTTCAGGGAGCCGAGCGTCTCGTCGAGCGCCGTGGCCAGCACCCCGCCGTGGGCGAGGCCGGGAGCGCCCTGGTGGGCGGCCCGTACGGTGAACTCGGCGGTGACGCGCACGCCCTCGCCCGCGCGGGCCTCCAGGTGGAGCCCGTGCGGCTGGCCCTCGCCGCAGCCGAAGCAGTGCTCGTAGTGCGCACCGAGGAGCTCGCCGGGCGCCGGGGCGTCGGGGTGCCGGACCGGTGCGGCGGCGTCGGCCGGGGGCGTCAGCGCTGTGTTTCGTCCACTCACAGCCGCAGACCTTACCCGCGCGGCTACCCGCCGGTCGCCTCGTGGCAGGCTTGGCCGCATGCAGCCCTCCCCCGCGCACCACGACGAACGCCTGACCGCCCCCCGCTCCTGGTGGGTCATCGCCGTACTGATCGGCCTGGCGTGCGCGCTGATGCTGCTGCCGCTGGGCTCGCTGCCGCTGCTGGCCGGCCTCGTCGGGGGCACGGCGCTGGCGGGGCTGGCGGTGAGCTCGTACGGCTCCGCGCGCGTGCGCGTGGTCAACGGCTCACTGGCGGCCGGGGACGCGCGGATCCCGGTGTCGGCGCTCGGGGAGCCCGAGGTCCTGGACGCCGAGGAGTCGGCCGCCTGGCGCACGTACAAGGCCGACACCCGCGCCTTCATGTTCATGCGCAGCTACGTGCCGACGGCGGTGCGCGTCGAGGTGACCGACCCGGCGGACCCCACCCCGTACGTGTACGTCTCCACCCGGGAGCCGCAGGCTCTGGCCTCGGCGATCCGCGCGGCCAAGGGCTAGCCGCTCCCCCGGGGTTTCGGGGGTGGCGGGCCTCAGTCCTCCCGCTCGGGGGGCTCCAGTGCGGCCCTGATGGCCTCGGGAAGGGGCTGGGCGGGGGACTCCAGGGGCGGGAGCTTCGCCAGGGCGTCCCACGGCACGGCGCGCGCACGCAGGTCCGTACGCACCTTCTCGGCGACTTTCCGGGTGTCGCGGCGGTTCATGACCGCTCCGACGGCCGCGCCGACCATGAACGGGATGAGGTTCGGCAGGTTGCGGACCATCCGCTTGGTGATCTGCTGGCGCAGTTCGCGCTTCATCTGGCCGCCGAGCGCGGCGTTGAGCGTGGTCGGCTTGGTCAGGTCGACCCCGCGCTCCTCGGTCCACGCGGTCAGGTAGGCCAAGCTGCGTTCCTTGAGGTTGCCGGGCGGCCGCTGGCCGTAGACCTCGTGGAGCTCGGCGAGGAGCTTCAGTTCGATCGCCGCGACGCAGGTGACCTCGGCGGTCAGTTCGGCGATCATGGCGGGCGGTACGGGCAGCATCGCGGCCGCTCCGACGCCCGCGCCGACGGTGGAGGTGGCGTTGGCGGCGCCCGAGATCAGCTTGTCCGCGAGCTGTTCGGGACCGAGGCCCGGGAACTGCGCGCGCAGCGTCGCGAGGTCCCGAACCGGAACGCGCGGTGCGTTCTCGATGATCCGGTCGGCGATGTACAGGGCGGCGCCCCTGACACCTTCGCCGCCCTTGCGTACGCCGTTGCGCACGGATTGCAGCCGACGAGCCCCGGACCGCTGCCGGGTTCCCTCGCCGGACTCTGTGTCCGACGGCACCGCCGCGGCGGTGTCGGCGGGCACGGCTGTCGCCTCAAGGGCGGAGCCGCCGGGAGCCCCAGGACCCGTTTCCGGGCCCGTGATCGCCTCCTGCGTCTCCGCCGGTTCACCTGATTTCCGGAAGCGTCGCTTCCGGAACGGTGTGGAGCCAGCCACGACCGTCGCCTCTCAGTCGCAGTCGCGACAGATCGGCTGGCCGTTCTTCTCACGCGCCAGCTGGCTGCGGTGGTGCACCAGGAAGCAGCTCATGCAGGTGAACTCGTCCGCCTGCTTGGGCAGAACCCGGACGGCCAGCTCCTCGTTGGAGAGGTCCGCGCCGGGAAGCTCCAGGCTCTCGGCCGAGTCGAACTCGTCCATGTCCGAGGCCGAGGACGACTTGTCGTTACGTCGGGCCTTCAGCTCTTCAATGCTGTCGTTGTCGACGTCGTCGTCGGTCTTGCGCGGGGTGTCGTAGTCCGTTGCCATTGTTCGCTCTCCCCCTCTGGGTGTTAGCGGTGTCTCAGCGCACGTAACGCGCGAGAGGCCGGACTTGTGCCCGACCTGAGGCGGAGATTTTGCCTCACATCAAGGTCTGTTACTGAATCGACACCCAGCCGCCCACATGGAGGTGCGATTGGCTGGGATGACGACCGGGACCGTACACGGTCCGGGGGCCGTCTTGCACAAACGCCACCCCGTGTATTTCCCGCCATCAGGGGGACCGGAAACCCGGACTTCCCGGGCTTTCCGGCCGTCCCGGAGTCACCGAACGCACATGGGCGGACGTCGGGCCCTGTGATCGATCACACAAAGCCCGGCGCCTGCGCATGCCACGCATTCGGCCGTCAGCGAACACGGGGTGAGGTTCTCACGAGGGAAGAGTGACACGCATCACGAGGCCACCGCCTTCCCGGGGTACCGCCTGGATCCTTCCGCCGTGTGCGCGCGCCACGGAGCGCGCGATGGAGAGGCCGAGGCCGACCCCCTTGTCACTGCCCGTTCGCTCCGTACGCAGCCGCCTGAACGGCTCGAACAGGTTGTCCACCTCGTACGCGGGAACAACGGGACCCGTGTTCGATACCAGGAGCACCGCCTGGCCGTGCTGGACCTCCGTGGTGACCTCGACCCAGCCGCCCTCCGGCACGTTGTACCGGACGGCGTTCTGCACCAGGTTCAGGGCGATCCGCTCCAGCAGCACGCCGCTGCCCTGGACGACGGCCAGCGCGCGCTCGCCGCGGATCTCCACGCCCTTCGCCTCGGCCTCCGCACGGGCCTGGTCGAGGGCGCGCGAGGCGACCTCCGCCAGGTCCACGGGCTTGCGCTCGACGATCTGGTTCTCGCTCCGGGCCAGCAGCAGCAGGCCCTCGACCAGCTGCTCGCTGCGCTCGTTGGTGGCCAGGAGGGTCTTCCCGAGCTGCTGGAGCTCCACCGGGGCCCCCGGATCGGAGAGGTGCACCTCCAGCAGGGTCCGGTTGATCGCGAGCGGCGTGCGCAGCTCGTGCGAGGCGTTCGCCACGAAGCGCTGCTGCGCCGTGAAGGCCCGCTCCAGCCGGTCGAGCATCTCGTCGAAGGTGTCGGCGAGCTCCTTGAGCTCGTCGTCCGGCCCGTCCAGCTCGATCCGCCGGGTCAGGTCGGAACCGACCACCCGGCGGGCGGTACGGGTGATCTTGCCCAGCGGCGAGAGCACCCGGCCGGCCATCGCGTAGCCGAAGGCGAAGGCGATGATGCTCAGGCCCAGCAGGGCCATCAGCGACCGGCTCAGCAGGTCGTCCAGCGCGTGCCTGCGCTGTTCCAGGACGCACTGGTTGATGGCGGCGTTGAACTGGCTGTGCGTCTGCTCGATGCCCACCACGCCCGGGCAGGTGTTGCTGGAGACCTTCACCTGCTCGCCGCCGACGATCTGGAACGGCAGCGCGTTGCCCTCCCGCAGGGCCTGCGCCGCCAGCAGGTAGATGATCGACAGCAGCAGGATGCCGGCGATCAGGAACATCCCGCCGTAGAGCAGCGTGAGGCGTATGCGGATGGTCGGCCGCAGCCACGGGAAGGGACCCTCGGGCTGGCCGGGGTCCCAGGTCGGTTTCGGCGGCGCGGGCGGTGGCGCCGGATTGGCTGCCACGCGCATCAGATCCGGTATCCGGAACCGGGTACGGTCACGATGACCGGCGGCTCGCCCAGCTTGCGCCGCAGGGTCATGACCGTGACCCGCACGACGTTGGTGAAGGGGTCGGTGTTCTCGTCCCAGGCCTTCTCCAGCAGCTGCTCCGCGGAGACGACGGTCCCCTCGCTGCGCATGAGGACCTCCAGCACCGCGAACTCCTTGGGCGCCAGCTGCACCTCCCTGCCCTCGCGGAACACCTCGCGCCGGTTCGGGTCCAGCTTGATCCCGGCCCGCTCCAGTACGGGCGGCAGGGCGACGGTCGTACGCCGCCCGAGCGCCCGGACGCGGGCGGTCAGCTCGGTGAAGGCGAAGGGCTTGGGGAGGTAGTCGTCCGCCCCGAGCTCCAGTCCCTCCACGCGGTCGCTGACGTCACCGGACGCCGTCAGCATCAGCACGCGGGTGGGCATGCCGAGCTCGACGATCTTCCGGCAGACGTCGTCGCCGTGCACGAGCGGGAGGTCCCGGTCGAGCACGACCACGTCGTAGTCGTTCACTCCGACGCGCTCGAGGGCGGCGGCGCCGTCGTACACGACGTCCACGGCCATGGCCTCCCGGCGCAGTCCGGTGGCCACCGCATCGGCGAGCAGCTGCTCGTCCTCGACGACGAGTACGCGCACGTCGTTTCCTTCCTCCGAGCCCAGAAGGGCACACGTGTGTTGCGTCGCCCATCCTGCCCGTTTCGGCCGTAAACCGGCTGTAAGGCGTCGTGTGCAGGGGCCACGGAGGGGCGGGCGGGACGGGAGTGAGGATTCCCTGTCCTCACGAGGTTTCTGGGCGCGCGGCGCCGGGGAGGACGTGAGGACACCCCAATCCACTCCCTGACGGCGGACTGCCACGTGCCGCCGCCGACCCACGAAGAGGGGGCGAACCATGGACGCATTCACCGCGGGTCTCCTGCAGCGCATCCGGGCCACCCAGGCGGACCTCCGACAGGCCCGCGAGGCGGGCGACGACTTCCTGGCGGAAGTGGAACAGGCGGAGCTGGAGGATCTCCAGCGACTGGCCGCCGAGCACGGCGTCCCGGTCACCGCCGCCGAGCACGGCGTCCCGGTCACGGCCGCCGTGCCCGCCTGCTGAGCCCGCACCCCCACCCGACACACCGAACCCCGGCCGCCTTCGGGCGGCCGGGGTTCGGTCATGTCCCGGCCCGGCGCCGGGGCCGGTGGGCTCAGCCGGGGGCGGTGGCTCAGCCGGGAGTCAGTCGTGCCAGGCCCCGGCCTCGTCCAGGAGGGGCTGGAGCGAGGCGAAGACCGCGGGGGTGGCCGCCAGGGCCAGCTCCCCCGAGGCCGGCTTCCCCGGACGGCCGCCGGTCACCGCGCCCGCCTCCCGGGCGATCAGGTCCCCGGCCGCCAGGTCCCACGGGTTCAGCCCGCGCTCGTAGTAGCCGTCCAGCCGTCCGGCGGCCACGTCGCACAGGTCCACCGCGGCCGACCCGCCCCGCCGGATGTCCCGCACCAGGGGGATGATCCGTTGCCCGACCTTCGCCTGCTGGGCCCGCCGGGGCTGGAGGTACGCGAAGCCCGTCGCGACCAGCGCCTGGTCCAGCGGCGCCGGCGGCCGGCAGGCGATCCGCCGCCCGCCCAGCCAGGCCCCGCCGCCGAGCAGCGCGTGGAACGTCTCCCCGCGCAACGGCACCTCGACGACCCCCGCCACGGTCTCGCCCCGGTACTCGGCCGCGATCGAGACGCTCCAGGCGGGCAGCCCGTAGAGGTAGTTCACGGTGCCGTCCAGCGGGTCTACGACCCAGCGGACTCCGCTCGTCCCGGCGACGTCCGCTCCCTCCTCGCCCAGCAGCCCGTCCTCGGGCCGCCGCTCCGCGAGGATGCCGGTGATCAGCTTCTCCGCCGCGATGTCCATCTCGGTGACCACGTCGACGGGGCTGCTCTTGGTCGCCGCCACCGCCAGATCGGCCGGCCTGCCGTAGCGCAGCAGTTCTCCGGCCCGCCGTGCGGCCTCCAGGCCCACGTCCAGCAGTTCGGCCTTCAGTTCTTCCGAGATCATGCGTCGCCCTCTCGAGTCCACGGTGCGTGGGTGCGTACGGCTGCCGCTCTGCGTAGGGGTCCTACGCGTACGGGCTGTCGGCGCCCGCGGCCGCCGGCCGGGGCGCGCGCGCCGGGCAGCAGCCCACCGCGCACAGGTCGTGGCTCGCCCC
>NZ_JBHXQN010000018.1:0-141686 GCF_042717785.1 Streptomyces sp. NPDC058619 | reverse complement strand
CGCGAGATCACTGAACTCGCCTCCCGCGCCGACCGCGACGTGGTCCTGGCGAAGCTCGCCGAGCCTGTCACCAACATCACCCCGGCCAAGCTCGCTGCCGCGCCCGCCCAAGGCGCAGCCGTCACTGTCGCCGGGTTCGGGCGCACCAAGACCGAGTGGGTGCCGGGCAAGATCCACACCAGCGCGTTCACCCTCACCTCCGCCGGCGCAACCTCATACGCGCTGACCAGCAAGGCCGCGACCACCGACACCGTCTGCAAGGGTGACTCGGGTGGTCCCGTCCTGAACAGCAAGGGCGAGGTCACCGCACTCGCCAGCCGGTCCTGGCAGGGTGGCTGCCTGGGGACCAGCCCGACTGAGACCCGTACCAACGCCGTGGCCGCCCGGGTGGATGACCTCGGTGCGTGGATCGAGCAGACCCGTGTGCTGTCCCCTGGCTGGAAGACCGAAACCCTCATCCAGGCCGGATCCAGTGTCCACCAGGGAATTCGACTGTCCGACGGCTACTGGACCGGCTTTACCGACGTGCAGGCCAAGGCCGGCAACATCGGCGGTATCCGCAGTGCCGCCGCCAAGGGGATCGATGGTGACACCCATGTGCTGGCGATCAGCAACAGCGGCGTCCTGTTCCACACCGTCCGCAAGGCGGACGGAACCTGGGGCACCTTCGGTGACGTCGGCACCGCCGCAGGCGTTCTCGGCAACCTGACCCAGGTCTCCACCGCCTCCATCGGCATGGAAGTCCACGTCGTCGCGGTCGCCGACCGCAAGGTGTTCATCACCACCCGCAAGGCGGACGGCAACTGGACAAAGTTCGCCGACCTCTCCAGTCTCGCCGGGCCGATCGGCTCCGTGACGGCCGCAGCCACCGCCAGCACCGGGAGCCAGCTCCAGATCACCGCCATCGCAGGCGGCAAGGCCTACCACACCGGCAACAACGGACAGTGGAGCGGCTGGGGCAACATCGCCGGAGTCGCCGGCACCACCGGACCCATCACCTCGGTGAGCATGGACGGCGCCGGCAACGACGCCCACATCGTCATCGCCACCGACAACGGCACCCGCCAGTACCACTCCGTACGCTACGCAAACGGCAACTGGGCGCCCTACGGTGATCTGAAGAGCGTCCTGGGCACCGTCACCGCCAAGTCCGTCGCTGCGGCCGCCGTCGACGGCGAACTCCAGCTCGCCGTCACCACCGCAGACAACAAAGCGCTGCACACCATCGGTCACACCGACCTCACCTGGAGCCCGGTCACCCCCATAAACCTCCAGGGCACCACCGGCAGCGTCGGCGCTGTCAGCATCACCGGCACCAACTGACGCAAAGACCCGGGTCCAGCCTTCAGTCAAGGCAGGATCCAACGACGTGAGCAAGCATGTCGGCCCCACCCCCAGGTGGGGCCGACTGCGACGCGCGCGGTTACCTCCTTTGACCTGCACACCACTGGCAGAACATGCTCGAAAGATCGCGTAAGTCCGTGATGTAACAGTACGGGCTACGTCGGCCTGGAGGTCCCTGCGGTCTTCGGAGACAAGGGGCACAATTTCTGCCGCGCAGGTCGACATCTCTGTCGGCGCTGCGGAAGAAACATGCTTCTGGAGGTCCGGACCTCCGAGGAGCCACGAGCCCGCCCTGCCGAGTACAGGCATGACGCCTTCGGCGCCTGCCGCCCATATTCTCTCCGAGAAGAACCTTAGGAAAATCATGCCCCAGATACGTCCGCGCACCAGATGGATGGCCACGGCCCTGACCGTCGCAGGCACCACCGCGCTCATGCCCGCGGGCTCGGCCCTGGCCTCGGTCGGAACGCCCGCCACCGCCGGGCAGTACACCCACACCGCGCAGCTGAACATCGGGGACGAGGCCAGCAGCCGCGCCTGCTCCGCCGTTCTCGTCGACGCGAGCTGGGTACTGACTGCGGCAAGCTGTTTCGCGAAGTCCCCTGGCGCACAGGTCCTGACGGGCAAGCCCGAGCTGAAGACCACGGCCACCATCGACAAGACCGTCCTCGACGTGGTCAGCATCGTGGCGCGCAGTGACCGTGATGTGGTGCTCGCGAAGCTGTCCAAGCCTGTCGCCGGCATCACCCCCATCAAGTTCGCCCCGGCACAGCCCGCAGTGAACGCGGCGGTGTCCGCGGCCGGGTTCGGGCGTACCAAGACCGACTGGGTGCCCGGGAAGGTCCACACCGCAGCATTTGGTGTCACCTCCGCCGGTGCCACGACGCTGGCTCTCACGGGGAAGGGCGCTGATTCCATCTGCCGCGGCGATGCCGGCGGCCCGCTGGTCAACAGCAAGGGCGAGCTGGCCGGTATCAGCAGCCGTTCCTGGCAGGGCGGGTGCCTTGGCACCCCCGCCACGGAAACCCGCACCAGCGCCGTCGCCTCGCGCGCGGACGACCTCAAGGACTGGACGCGGACGGAGATCCTGGCCCAGGTCGACGGCTGGAAGACCTCGGCGCTCATCCAGACCGGTGTGAGCGTCTACCAGGGGGTACGGCTGCCGGACGGATCCTGGACCGCGTTGACCGACGTCCAGTCCCAGGCCGGTGACATCGGGGGGATCAAGAACGGCGCAGTGACCGCTGCCGGTGTCGGCAGCGACACCCATGTCATCGCGGTCGGAGGCGACGGCCGTCTCCGCCACACCGTTCGCTCCATCGACGGCTCCTGGACCGGCTTCGGCGACATCAACGAGGTCGCCGGATCCCTCACAGGCGTCACTTCCGTCTCCGCCGTCTCCGTCGGCAATGACCTCCACGTCCTCGCCGTCGCGGGGGGCAAGGTCTTCCACACCATTCGTACCGCCTCCGGACACTGGGCTGGCTTCGGTGACATCTCCGCGGCCGCAGGTCCGATCGGGTCTGTCAGCTCCGTCGCCACGGCCAGCGTCGCGGGCCAGCTTCAGGTCGCGGCCGTGAGCGGCGGCAAGGTCTTCCACACCATCCGCGCTACCAGTGGCCACTGGGGCGGATGGGGAGACATCGCGCAGGTGGCCGGCGCCACCGGTCCCGTCACATCCGTGGCAATGGCCGGCGTTGGAACCGATGCCCATATTGTGATCGTCACTGACAGTGGCACTCGCCAATACCACGCCCTGCGCAAGAACACCGGCAACTGGGACCCCTTCACCAGCCTCAGCAGCGTGCTCGGCCAGATCACCACGAGGTCTGTCAGCACCACCCATGTGAACGGTGAACTGCAGGTCGCCGTCGTGACCACGGCCAACCAGCCCCTCCACACCAGCCGCCGTGCCGACCGCACCTGGGCCCCCACGGCGCCAGTGCCCCTCACGGGTATCAAGGGCACTGCCGGCAACATCACCATCACCGGCACCCTGTAGTTCCCCAGCTGGCCCCAGGTGGTCAGCAGTAGCGGGAAAACGCACGTCAGCGTGAGAGCACGGGGGCGGGCACCACAAGGCTCGCCGGGTGTCCGCCCCAGCACTCCACAGGAACACGCCAAACCGGACAACGAATCCGTACCTGGTCTGCCGGGGTCCCGAACGCGGCCGGTGAGTTCGCCGGCTTCAGCAGAGGTTCTTGGCTGCCCGGCTGCCACGGTACCGACGCGGCCGCGACCTGCCCGAGCGATGTCGCCGCTCGCACCGGCGATATCAGCCGACAAGAATCTAATACTTGATCCAGGAATGCCTGGTCTATGAGGTAAGACCTGTTCTGCCTTCTCACTCAGCTGCAGCCTCGCTGGGCCGACCGCGCCGTTCCTCCTCTCTCAGCACCTCCACAGACAGCCTGAGGAACTGAAAATTTCAACCACTCTGACCGTCTGAACCCATGCGCCGGGCCATCCGCGCCGATCATGGTGATGTGTGCCACTTGCGCGGGATGCGGTTGGACATCCAAGTCCGCAGCCCGGCAACCTCTGCCGGTTGATTAATACAAGGGATAGGCGTTGCGCGTGGATAGCCGCACTCCTCGACGGCGGCTGCGGTGGTCTCACGGCACCGTCGCCGAACTGCTGACCGGCCGGAACAACAGCATGGGCCTGCTCCGGCTGGTCCTATCGATAGCCGTTGTGGTCTCCCACGCACGTGTCCTTGGCTTCGGGAAAGCCGAGTTCGGCCACGCCTTTGCGAGGGAGACGAACGCGTCGTGGAGTTCGGTGCGGCGTTCCCATCGGACGGCGAGTCGTTTGAACTGGTGGAGCAGGGCGAAGGTCTGTTCCACGACGTAGCGGAGCTTGCCCATGCCCTTGATGTTCGGGGATCCCTTGCGGGAGATGACGGGCAGGATCCGGCGTTTGCGCAGTTCATCGCGGTTGGGGTTGGAGTCGTAGCCCTTGTCTCCGAGCAGGGCCTCGGGCCGCCTGCGGGGCCGGCCGGGACGGCCTGCCACCGGTGGGATGCCGTCGACCAGGGCGAGGGTCTGGGTGACGTCGTTGACGTTCGCCGCGGTCGTGATGACTTTGAGCGGGGTACCGCGTCCGTCGCAGATCAGGTGGTGCTTGCTGCCCGTCTTCCGCCGGTCGACCGGCGGCGGACCGGTGTCGGCGCCCCCTTTTTCGCCCGGATGTGGGATCCGTCCACGCAGGCTCTGGACCAGTCGAGCCGGCCGGCCGCGTTCAGCTCGGCGAGGAGGATGCGGTGCAGCTGGTCGAAGACCCCGGCTTGCTGCCACCGCTCCAGGCGCCACGGGCAGGTCTGCCCCGAGCCGAACCCCAACTCAGGCGGCAGGAGTTGCCACGCGATGTCGTTGCAGAGCACGTACGAGATGCCTTGCAGGCACAACCGGTCCGCCACCGGCCGCGGCCCTGGTGACCTCGCCGGCCAGGGCGGCAGCAGCGGCTCGATCAGCGCCCACAAGTCGTCGTCCACGATCCACGGCCGAGTACTCACATCACCCCGAACGGCCGAATCGTCACACCGGTCACGGCTGACCAGAGCATCTCATCAAGATCGCGTTACGAGCTCTTATGAATTTCGGGGAGTGGTCTGACTTTGTGGCAGAGCTCAAACGTGACCGTCCGGTGAGGAGGTCCGTACCCTCGCGGTCCATGCTCGGTGGTGTCGCCACTTGCCAGAGTTGCGGTGCGCGAATGTCCTCAAACAGAGAGGTGAAGCCGAACGGTTACGTGCATCATTATTACGGCTGTAACGGCGTCAATACCGGCACATGTGCCCACCCGAGTCGTATCCGTCGGGATGACCTCGACGCTGCTGTCGAGTCATTCGTGAAGCTCACGCTCGGGCCGCTGCCTGTCATGGAACGCGCACGAAACTCCGTCAGCGAAGTCAAAGTCGAACTTGCCGAAGCGGCTTCGATCCTGGAGCGGCTTGAATCCGATTACCTTGCCGGACGTGTCAAGACCGATGTTCAGGTCGAGCGCTACTGGGCAGCATGAATGCCAGTCGAAGAAAGTCGAACGACTGAGGGAAGAAATTGAAGCGGACGAGGGCGCCGTGTCCGTAGGGCGCGCGGAGGACGGTTCGCGGCGCGTTCTTGTCGCTGTGCCCGAGGCGGCCGGGATGACCGATGGCGGGGGTCTCCACCATCCCGCCGGCCATCAATGGCCTTCCCCGGAGGTTGAGTTCATTCTCCCGGCCCGGAGGACCCACAAGTGGAAGTAACTGGATCGATCTGCTGCCGCTCCAACGACCCGGTGGCACGGCAAGCGGCCTTCTCTGGAACCACCACCACGCCGAGAGCCCCTGGCGGATGCCGGGGGCTCTCGGCGTGCGGATGCCTGGTTACGCCAGCCCGGGGCCGCGGACCGGGATGCTGGTGAACGTCGGTTGCAAGGGCTCCTGCGAAGTGAAGAAGTCGTTGCCCTTGTCGTCCACGACGATGAAGGCCGGGAAGTCCTCGACCTCGATCCGCCAGACCGCCTCCATGCCGAGCTCCTCGTACTCCAGGACCTCGACCTTCTTGATGCAGTCCTGCGCGAGCCGCGCCGCCGGGCCGCCGATCGAGCCGAGGTAGAAGCCGCCGTGCGTGCCGCACGCGTTCGTCACCTGCTGGGAGCGGTTGCCCTTGGCCAGCATGACCTTGGAGCCGCCCGCCGCCTGGAACTGCTCCACGTACGAGTCCATGCGGCCGGCCGTCGTCGGGCCGAAGGAGCCCGACGCGTAGCCCTCGGGCGTCTTCGCCGGGCCCGCGTAGTAGACCGGGTGGTCCTTCAGGTACTGCGGCATCTCCGCGCCCGAGTCCAGCAGCTCCTTGATCTTGGCGTGCGCGATGTCGCGCGCCACGACCAGCGGGCCGGTCAGGGACAGCCGGGTCTTGACCGGGTGCCGGGTCAGGGTCGCCAGGATCTCGTCCATCGGCCGGTTCAGGTCGATGGAGACGACGTCCGCCGCCTCGCTGAGGTGCTCGTCCGTGGTCTCCGGCAGGAAGCGCGCCGGGTCCGTCTCCAGCTGCTCCAGGAAGACGCCCTCGGCGGTGATCTTCGCGGTGGCCTGGCGGTCCGCCGAGCAGGACACGGCGATCGCGACGGGCAGCGAGGCGCCGTGGCGGGGCAGGCGCACCACGCGGACGTCGTGGCAGAAGTACTTGCCGCCGAACTGCGCCCCGATGCCGATCTTCTGGGTCAGCTCGAAGACCTGCTGCTCCAGCGCCTCGTCGCGGAAGCCGTGGCCGAGCGGGGAGCCCTCGCGGGGCAGCTCGTCCAGGTAGTGCGCGGAGGCGTACTTGGCGGTCTTGAGGGCATGCTCGGCGGAGGTGCCGCCGACCACGATCGCCAGGTGGTAGGGCGGGCAGGCCGCCGTACCGAGCGAGCGGATCTTCTCCTCCAGGAACTTCATCATGGAGGCCTCGTTGAGGACCGCCTTGGTCTCCTGGTAGAGGAAGGACTTGTTGGCGGAGCCGCCGCCCTTGGCCATGAAGAGGAACTTGTACGCGCCGCCGTCGGTCGCGTACAGCTCGATCTGCGCGGGCAGGTTCGAGCCGGTGTTCTTCTCCTCCCACATGGTGATCGGGGCCATCTGCGAGTAGCGCAGGTTGAGGCGGGTGTACGCGTCGTAGACGCCGCGGGAGAGGGCCGCCTCGTCGCCTCCTGAAGTCAGCACGTTCTGGCCGCGCTTGCCCATCACGATGGCCGTGCCCGTGTCCTGGCACATCGGCAGGACGCCGGCCGCCGCGATGTTCGCGTTCTTCAGCAGGTCCAGGGCGACGAACTTGTCGTTCGCGCTCGCCTCCGGGTCGTCGATGATGCGGCGCAGCTGCGCGAGGTGCGCGGGGCGCAGGAAGTGCTGGATGTCGTGGATGGCCTCTTCGGCGAGCAGGCGCAGCGCCTCCGGCTCCACCTTGAGGAACGTACGTCCGTCCGCCTCGAAGGTGGACACGCCCTCGGCGGTCACCAGCCGGTAGGGGGTGTTGTCCTCGCCCAGGGGCAGCAGGTCGGTGTACGCGAACTCCGGCATTGGGGCCATTCCTCACTCGGCAGACAGCACTGACGACCAATTGGCAGCGCAGTCCACCAGCGTAGGACCTTCCGGACGGGCGGTGCCTGTGAGGTAAGGCTCACTCGCCAGTATCGCGATCTATCGTGTCTCGCTATGCTGGGCGGCGTGGACCTGGAAAAGCACCCCGCCGCCCCCGCACCCGCGCCCGCCCCGGCCCCGGTGCCCGCCTCCGCGCCCGCACCGGCCCCCGGCGGGCTGCGCGCGTCCGACGCCGACCGGGACCGGATCGCCCAGATCCTCGGCGACGCCGTGGCCGAGGGCCGGCTGACCGCCGAGGAGCACTCCGAGCGCCTCGACGTGCTCTACGCCGTGAAGACGGTGGGGGAGCTGGACGTCCTCGTACGCGACCTGCCCGCGCCCGGCGGCGCCCCCGCCGCGCCCGCGAGCGCGCTCGGGTCCTCCGGCGCGTCGGCGGGCCCGGCGGAGACGGTCGTCGCCGTGTGCAGCAGCTCCGCCCGCAAGGGCCGCTGGCGGCCGGGGGCGCACACCCGCGCCGTCTCGGTGATGGGCGACATCAGCATCGACCTGACCGAGGCGGTCTTCGAGCAGCAGGTCACCGAGATCAACGTGACGTGCGTGCTCGGCAACGTCGAGGTCGTGGTCCCGGAGAACGTCACCCTGCGCGGCTACGGCAGCGGCGTCCTCGGCAACTTCGAGGTGCGCGGCGAGGCCCGCGGGGAAACGGATCCGCAGGCCCCGGTGGTGATCGTCCGCGGCTTCGCGCTCCTGGGCAACATCGAGGCGCGGCCGAAGCTGGGCTCCCGCCTGGTGGACCTGGCCCACAAGCTCCGCAAGCGCTTGGACGGCTGACCCGCCGCCCCGCTGACGTCCCGCCTCGCCCCCGCTCACGTCCTCCCTGCCGTCCCGCCGACCCGCTCACGCCCCGCCCCGCCGTCCCGGCGACGGCCGCCGCCCAGGCGTGGGCGGGGCCCTACCGCCGGCCCGGCGGGGGCCCGAACCCGTGGCCCGGTACGGCGAGTTCCGGCCTGACGGCCGGGCGGTGCCCGGAGGGCCGCCGGGGCCGGCCCGGGCCGTTCCGGCGCCGTCGGAGCCCCGTTCTCCGGCCCGCTCCGCGCCCCGCGCGCGGGGGCGTGCGCGTGCGGTCACCCCCGCGCCCGCGCCGCCCCGCCGGCCCGCGCGCCACGACCGCCGGGGGAGCGGCCCCGCACCGCCCCGGTTCCCGGCCGCGCCCGTGTGCCCGCTCACGCGCCGCGACGGGGGCCTTCGCGGGCCCCCCGCCCCGGTGGTGCGCGCCGTCCGGCGCCCGCGCGCGCGGGATCGCGTTTCGGACGAACCTCCGGCGCCCGGTGGCACTCCGTGCATAGGGGAGCCCCCAGCGGGTAGGGACAGGTGCATCGTCTCTCGCTCGCGTATACGTCGTCAGGAGTAGACCGTGCCGCATCCGCCGCATCAGTCCCTGCAGGTAGCCGCCGTTCAGGGTCTCCACGGGCGCCCGGCCGCCGTGCCGAAGCCGCGGGTACCGGCCAGGGCGGGGGACGGCCCCTGGCACGCGGACGCCGTCTGCCGCCGCGACGAGGCGGGGCTGTTCTTCGCCCCCTCCAAGGAGCCGACCGCGGCCCGGCTCTCCCGCGAGGAGGCCGCCAAGCGCGTCTGTGCCCGCTGCCCCGTGATGGTCGCCTGCCGCGAGCACGCGCTGCTCCAGCCCGAGCCGTACGGCGTCTGGGGCGGCCTCACCGCCGCCGAGCGCCGCGTGGTGCTGGCCCGGATGCGCCGCCGGTCCGCCGAGCTGCGTCAGGCCCCGGGGACCGGGCCGATCGCCGCGGCGGGCTGAGTCCGCCGCCCCCACGGCCGACGCACCCGTCCCCCGCGCCACGTCCCACGTCCCACGCGCCACACCCCCGCCCGGACACCGCCGGGCGCGCGAGGCACCCGTACCGACTCCTGCGCCGACCCCCGTACGACTTCCCGCACCGACGTCCCGTACGCACGCCGGAGGGGCGGTCACCGCCGCACGCGGTGACCGCCCCTCTCGCTGTTGCGTTCCGTCTGGGCCCGCGGGCCTACTGGGCCCGGTCGAAGTCGATCGCGCTGTACGCACGCAGCTTGGACAGCCGGTGCGTCGAGTCGATCTGCCGGATCGTGCCCGACTTCGAGCGCATGACCAGCGAGGACGTCGTCGCGGTCTCGGAGCGGTAGTGGACGCCGCGCAGCAGCTCGCCGTCCGTGATGCCGGTGGCGACGAAGAAGACGTTCTCGCCGGACACCAGGTCGTTCGTGTGCAGGACCCGGTCCAGGTCGTGGCCCGCGTCGATCGCCTTCTGGCGCTCGGCCTCGTCCTTGGGCCACAGCTTGCCCTGGATCGTGCCGCCGAGGCACTTTATGGCGCACGCCGAGATGATGCCCTCGGGCGTGCCGCCGATGCCGAGGAGCAGGTCGACACCGGTGCCCTCGCGCACCGCCATGACCGAGCCCGCGACGTCGCCGTCCGAGATGAACTTGATGCGGGCGCCGGTCTCGCGGATCTCCTTGACGATGCCCTCGTGGCGCGGGCGGTCCAGGATGACCACGGTGACGTCCTCGACGGCCATGTTCTTGGCCTTCGCGACGCGCCGGATGTTGACGGAGGCGGGGGCGTTGATGTCGACGAAGTCGGCGGCCTCCGGGCCCGTGACCAGCTTCTCCATGTAGAAGACGGCCGACGGGTCGAACATGGTGCCGCGGTCGGCGGCGGCCAGGACGGCGATCGCGTTCGGCATGCCCTTGGCGTTCAGGGTGGTGCCGTCGATCGGGTCCACGGCGATGTCGACCTCGGCGCCGGTGCCGTCGCCGACCCGCTCGCCGTTGAAGAGCATGGGGGCTTCGTCCTTCTCCCCCTCGCCGATGACGACGACGCCGTTCATCGACACGGTGGAGATCAGGGTCCGCATGGCGTTGACCGCGGCGCCGTCCGCGCCGAGCTTGTCGCCGCGGCCGACCCACCGGCCCGCGGCCATGGCGGCGGCCTCGGTGACCCGGACCAGTTCCAGGGCGAGGTTGCGGTCGGGAGCTTCGGGAGAGACTTCGAGCTGGGGCGGCAGGTTGTGCTCGGTCATCGGAGCGCACCTTTCTGTACGACGACGGCCGGGATGTGAGGGTGCCCGAACTCTATCGGTACGTCGACATATTGAGCAGGCCGGGGCACGTATGAGCGGGATATCGGTCAGCCGATTGGCCAGTGCGGACGTCTTGTGGTCCGCTCCCGCCCGCCGGGCCGCCGGCGCGCGCCCGCTCGGGGCCACCCCGGCGGTGATCGCCGCCGGCGATGCGGGACGATGGTCCCGTGGCAGGTATGAAAGGCAAGCAGACGGTCTGGGACATGGTCCGGTCGCTGGGGGTGATCGGCCTCGTCGTGGCGGGGATCTATCTCTTCATCCCCCATGACGAGAAGGCCGATCCGACGCGCACGGTCGACTACCGGGTGGAGACGATCACGGCCCGCCGTGCGGCGCCGTACCCCCTGGCGGTCCCGGTCGGGCTACCGGCGGAGTGGCGCGCGACCTCGGTGACGTACGAACGCAAGAACGCCGACGCCTGGCACCTGGGCTTCCTGGACCCGAAGCAGGAGTACGTGGCGCTGGAGCAGTCCACCGACGTCTCCGTGAAGTACCTGGGCCGGGTCACCCAGCAGGCGAAGGCCACCGGGCAGACGCAACAGGTCGGCGACGCGGCCTGGGAGCGCTGGGAGGGCGAGAAGTACGACGCCCTCGTCAAGCAGGACCAGGGCTTCGTCACGGTGGTGACCGGGACGGCCTCCTTCGAGCAGCTCGGCGCGATGGCGTCGGCCCTGGAGTTCAAGCAGGGCGCCACGGCCGGCGGGTAGCAGTCGGCGGATGACACCGGGCGGGTGAGGCCGGGCGGGCGTCACCGGGCGGGTGGGGCCCGCCCGCCCGGTGACGCCCGTGGGGCTGGCATCCGCGGTGCTGCCTTTCGGTGCCGCCCTTCGCGGGGGGCCGGCGCCCGCCGGGCCCGGCCGTCCCCGCACCCACGACGCGCCGCGTACGCCGAAGAGGCCGCGCCCCCGGAATTGAGGGGGCGCGGCCTCTTCGGCGTACGTACGGCGGCGGGCGCCGACCGCACTCAGACGGTGGTGATGACCTGGTCGAACTCCAGGCGCGGGGAGCGCGGGAAACCGACGGCGTCCTCACCCGGCTTGCCGATGTTGACGACCATCAGCGGGGTGTGGTCGGCGTCCAGGAACTCCTTCTGGATGCCGCCGAAGTCGGCGCCGGTCATCGGGCCCGCGGCCAGACCGGCGGCGCGGACGCCGACGATGAAGTACGCGGCCTGCAGCGCGGCGTTCAGCAGCGCGGACTGCTCGCGGACCGGACGCTCGGCGAAGAAGAGGTCCTTGGCCTGCGGGAAGTGCGGGAGCAGGGTCGGGAGCTCCTCGTGGAACTCGTTGTCCGCGGAGAGGATCGCGACGAGCGGCGCGGCCGCGGTCTTGGCCTGGTTGCCCTCGGCGAGGTGCTTCACGAGGCGCTCGCGGGCCTCGGGGGAGCGGACCAGGGTGATGCGCAGCGGGGTCTGGTTGAAAGCGGTGGGGCCGAACTTCACCAGGTCGTAGATCGCCTGGACCTGCTCCTCGGTGACCGGCTCGTCGGAGAACGAGTTGGCCGTGCGGGCCTCGCGGAACAGCAGGTCCTGGGCGGCGGGGTCGAGAACGAGAGACATCGGAAAGCCTTCTTCCATACGGAGGTGAAGCGATGAAGCGATGTCCTCGACTCTACGGCGAAAGTAGGTGAACTTTCAACTAAATCGCCCCGGCGGTGACCGGGATCACTCCTCGCCGGCCGCCTCCCGCGCCGCGAGCGCCGAGTCCAGGCGGGCCCTGGCCCCCTCCAGCCAGTGCCGGCAGACCTTCGCGAGCTCCTCGCCGCGCTCCCAGAGCGCGAGCGAGTCCTCCAGCGAGGTGCCGCCCGCCTCCAGCTTGCGGACGACCTCGATGAGCTCGTCGCGGGCCTGCTCGTACCCCAATGCCGTCTCGGCCTCTGCCATTCCCGTTTCCACCCTAGGTTCGTTGTCCGACGCGTTCGTTGCGGCAGTGTGTCGTTATCCGGAAGCCGGTGCGGCGGCCGTTCCCGGCGCCGCGGCCTCTGTCGTCCCTCCGGCCGGTGTGGTCCCTCCGGCCTCGCCGACCGGGTCGACGGCCCGTACGGAGAAGGCGCCCTCCGCCACCCGTGCGCGCAGCACCTCGCCCTCCGCGACCTCCTCCGGCGAGCGGACCACGTGCCCGTCGGCCCGCTGGAGCACGGCGTAGCCGCGCTCCAGGGTCGCGGCCGGGGACAGGGCCACCACCCGGGCCAGGGTGTGCGAAAGCTCCGAGTCGGCCCGGTCCAGCAGGTGCCCGAGCGTGCGGCGGCTGCGGGCCAGCAGCGCGTCCACCTCGTCCTCCCGGGTCTCCACCATCCGCTGCGGGTGCACGAAGACCGGCCGGGCCAGGGCGTGCGCGAGCCCCCTCTCCTCCCGGTCGAGGAGACCGCGTACCGCGCGCAGGCCTCGATCCTGGAGCTGGCGCACGCGCTCCAGCTCCTCGCCCACGTCCGGGACCACCTTCTTCGCCGCGTCCGTGGGGGTGGAGGCCCGCAGGTCCGCGACCAGGTCGAGCAGCGGGGAGTCCGGCTCGTGGCCGATGGCGGAGACGACCGGGGTGCGGGCCGCGGCGACCGCCCGTACGACCTCCTCGTCGGAGAAGGGCAGCAGATCCTCCACGCTGCCGCCGCCGCGCGCCACGATGATCACGTCCACCTCGGCCAGGGCGTCGAGCTCCCGGACCGCCTGGATCACCTGGGGCACCGCGTGCACCCCCTGGACGGCCACGTTGCGCACCTCGAAGCGGACCGCCGGCCAGCGGCGCCGGGCGTTCTCCAGTACGTCGCGCTCGGCCGCCGACGCCCGCCCGACCACCAGCCCGATCAGCTGGGGCAGGAAGGGCAGCGGCTTCTTGCGGTCCAGCGCGAACAGCCCCTCGGCGGCGAGGGACCGCTTGAGCCGCTCCAGGCGGGCCAGCAGCTCGCCGATGCCGACGGGCCGTATCTCGGTCGCCCGCAGGGACAGCTGCCCGCGCGGGGCGTACCACTCCGGCTTGGCGAGGACGACGACCCGCGCGCCCTCCGAGACGGCGTCCGCGACCTCGTCGTAGACCTGGCGGAAGCAGGTCACGCTGACGGAGATGTCGTGCGAGGGGTCGCGCAGCGTCAGGAAGACCACCCCCGCTCCCGGCCGTCGCGAGAGCTGCGTGATCTGCCCCTCCACCCACACCTGGCCGAGCTTGTCGATCCAGCCCCCGATGAGCCGGGACACCTGGCCTACCGGCAGCGGCGCCTCGGCCGACGTATTCAGACCCATGCACGCAGGCTATCCGGCCCGGGTGACAGCGTCTCAGGGTCCGCCGGGGTGTCGCCGCCCGGCGGACCGCGCCGTGGCAGCCCGGCGGCAGCCCGGCGGACCGCCCCGGGCCGCCGCCTACGCGCTCCCGGCCGTCTGGCCCGTCCCGGGGCCCGCGCCTGGGCCGCCGTCCCCGCCGCCGTCCGCGCCCGGGTTCCCGCCGCCGCGCCGCCCGCGCTGCACGAGGAGCACGCCCAGACCGACCGCCAGCCACACCGCCCCCACCAGCTGCGCCGTCCACGAGGCCTCCACGATCACCGTGACGGTCACCGCCGCACCAAGGACCGGCACCACCAGGTGCCTGAGCCAGTTCGGCGGGCCCTCCCGCCGCTGCACCACGAACCAGCCCACCACCGAGGCGTGCAGCAGGGTGAACGCGACGAGCGCCCCGACGTCCACCACCGACACCAGGTGGTCCAGCCCGTCGTCGCGCCGCGCCGCCCACACCGCGGCGACCAGGGTGACGGTGGCCGCCACCAGCAGCGCCGGGCGCGGGGTCCCGCCGTACGTCCGGGCCAGCGCACGCGGCAGACGGCGCTCCCGGGCCATCGCGAACAGCAGCCGCCCGGCCGCCGCCTGCCCCGCCAGCGCCGCGAAGGCCGCCCCGATCGCCTTGCTGACCGCGACCAGGTCGTGCAGCCAGGGCCCGACCGCCGACTCCACCGTGTTGTAGAAGGCCGGCCCCTGCTCCACCGGCCGCGCCGCCAGCTCCGCCGCCGTCAGCGGCGACAGCAGCGCCGCCAGGTACGTCTGCGCGACGAACAGCACTCCCGTCAGCGCCAGGCAGAACAGCACCGCCCGCGCCACCTTCGCGCTGCCGCCCGTCACCTCCTCCGCGAACGAGGCGATCGCGTCGAAGCCCAGGTACGACAGCACCGCGATCGACACCGCGCCGAGCACGGCCGCGAGCGAGAAGCCCAGCGAGCCGTCGCCCGTCAGCGGTGAGAGCCAGTCGCGCCGCGCCCCGCCCTGCGCCAGCGCGGTCACCGCGGCGACCAGGAAGACGAACAGGACCACGATCTCCAGGGCCAGCACCGCGAAGCCCACCCGCGCGGCCGCCCGTACGCCCCGCAGGTTCAGCAGCGTCGTCACCACCACGGCCAGCGCCGTCCACACCCACCGCGACACCTCCGGGACCAGCGCGTTCATCGCGATCCCCGAGAACAGGTACGCGACCGCCGGGATCAGCAGGTAGTCGAGCATCGCCATCCACCCGGCGATCAGCCCCGGCCCCTCCCCCAGGCCCTTGCGGGCGTACGTGAAGACCGAGCCGGCCTGCGGGGCCACCCGCACCATCTGCGCGTAGCTGAACGCCGTGAACGCCATCGCGACCGTCGCGACGACGTAGACGAGCGCGATGGCACCGTGCGACGCGGCGTCCAGGGCGCCGAAGACGCCGACCGGGGCCATGGGGGCGATGAAGAGGAGCCCGTAGACGACGAGGTCCCGGAAGCCGAGGGTCCGCCGCAGCGCGGCGGGCGCCGCCTTGCTGGAATCCGTCACGGACGCCATCCGTCCTCCGGGCGATGGGCGGGACACGCTTTCGACCAAGTTTCTGCCGAACGGGCGACGTCCGGCCTCTCAGGGACCCCCGTACGATGGACCACATGACTGCTCCCGCCCCTGCTCCCGCTTCCCGCCGCGTCCTGCTCGCCGCCCCCCGCGGTTACTGCGCGGGCGTGGACCGAGCCGTGATCGCCGTCGAGAAAGCCCTTGAGCAGTACGGCGCGCCGGTCTACGTCCGCCACGAGATCGTCCACAACAAGTACGTGGTCCAGACCTTGGAGAAGAAGGGGGCCGTCTTCGTCGAGCGGACGGAGGAGGTGCCCGAGGGCTCCATCGTCATGTTCTCCGCGCACGGCGTGGCGCCGGTGGTGCACGAGGAGGCCGCCCGCGGCAAGCTCGCCACGATCGACGCGACGTGCCCGCTGGTCACGAAGGTGCACAAGGAAGCCATCCGGTACGCGAACGAGGACTTCGACATCCTCCTCATCGGCCACGAGGGCCACGAGGAGGTCATCGGCACCTCCGGCGAGGCCCCGGACCACATCACCATCGTGGACGGCCCCGAGGACGTCTCGAACGTCGAGGTGCGCGACGAGTCGAAGGTCGTCTGGCTGTCCCAGACCACGCTGTCGGTCGACGAGACGATGGAGACGGTCGACGCGCTGAAGACCAGGTTCCCGCTGCTCGTCTCGCCGCCCAGCGACGACATCTGCTACGCCACCTCGAACCGGCAGGCGGCCGTCAAGGTCATGGGCGCCGACTCCGACCTGGTCATCGTCGTCGGCTCGAAGAACTCCTCGAACTCCATCCGCCTCGTCGAGGTCGCGCTCGACGCGGGCGCGCGCGCGGCGTACCTCGTCGACTTCGCGAGCGAGATCGACGAGGCCTGGCTGGAGGGCGTCACCACGGTCGGCCTGACCTCGGGCGCCTCGGTGCCGGAGGTATTGGTCGAGGAAGTGCTGGATTTCCTCACGACGCGCGGGTATGCGGACGTGGAGATCGTCAAGACGGCCGAGGAGTCGATCGTCTTCTCGCTGCCGAAGGAGCTGCGCCGCGACCTTCGTGCGGAAGCTGCCGAACTGGTCGCCGACAAGTAACTCTTTTCGTACGGTATGTCCATGCAGATCATGGGTGTGGACATCGGCGGTTCGGGGATCAAGGGCGCCCCCGTGGACCTGGACCGGGGCGATCTGGCGCAGGAGCGCCACAAAGTACTGACACCGCAGCCGGCCACCCCCGACGGGGTGGCCGGCTGTGTCGCGGAGGTGGTCCGCGCGTTCTCCTGGACGGGCCCGGTCGGGGTCACCTTCCCGGGGGTGGTCACGGGCGGCGTCACCCGTTCGGCGGCCAACGTGGACAAGAGCTGGGTCGGCGTCGACGCGGCGGCCCTCTTCTCGCGGGAGCTGGACGGCCTGCCCGTCACGGTCCTCAACGACGCGGACGCGGCGGGCGTCGCGGAGATGACGTACGGCGCCGGTCGCGGCCGGGGCGGCACCGTCATCCTGCTCACGCTGGGCACGGGCATCGGGAGCGCCCTGTTCACTGACGGGCGCCTGGTTCCGAACACGGAGCTGGGCCACCTGGAGCTGAAGGGACACGACGCGGAGAAGCGGGCGTCGGTCAAGGCGAAGGAGGACGGCGCCCTCAGCTGGGAGCACTGGGCCCACCGCCTGCAGAAGTACCTGGAGCACGTGGAGATGCTGTTCTCCCCGGACCTGTTCATCCTCGGCGGCGGCGTCAGCCGCAAGCCGGAGAAGTTCCTGCCTCTCATCGAGGGCGTGAGGGCGGAGATCGTCCCGGCGAAGCTCCAGAACAACGCGGGCATCGTCGGGGCGGCGATGGCGGCGAAGCAGTGACGGCGGGGCGGTCCGGCGCGGGTGCCTAGGTGCCGGGCCGGCGGGGCGTCCGCCGCCTGCCGATCAGCACGGCCTTGCGCACGACGGCGATGAGCGCCGCCGCCAGCGTCCCCGCGTACAGCCAGCCGGCGTGCAGGGACAGTGCGGACACCAGCCCCATCAGATGACCGCCGAAGCCGCCGGAGCCGCCCGCGACGGGCCACACTCCGGCGGCGAAGGCGATGGGCGCGGTGATCGGCGCGGTGATCAGGTCGGCGGGCCGCACCCAGAGGGCGGTGGCGGCCGCTACGGGCAGGAAGAGCAGCCCGTAGACGAAGAGCGAAGAGTCGAACAGCAGCCAGCAGAAGCCCGCGACCAGCACCATGGCGGCGGTCGAGAAGAGCCCGCCGCCGAGCCCGGTCAGCCGGGGCCGGGGCAGCCGGCGCGCGAGCGCGAGCCGCGGCGCGCCGCCCTGGACGGCGGGCACGGCGGCAGTCGGCCGCCGGCGCTGGGCCGGGGGTCGCTGGGGGTGAGGGGCCGGTCGCGTCCTGTATTGCTCCACGTCACCAAAGTAGGCGGGCGGCCCCTCGGATCGGGTCGCGGACACGCGTACATCCACCCCCGCTCATCGGAAAGTAAACTGCTCCATGGCCCGCACCCGGGCCGCCGCCCCTCCACTACGGGAAGTCGCCAACGTGTCGCTCACGATCGGAATCGTCGGCCTGCCGAATGTCGGCAAGTCGACCCTGTTCAACGCCCTGACCAAGAACGACGTGCTGGCGGCCAACTACCCGTTCGCCACGATCGAGCCGAACGTCGGCGTCGTCGGCGTCCCGGACAAGCGCCTGGCCGTCCTGGCCGGCATCTTCAGCTCGCAGAAGGTCCTTCCGGCGACGGTCGACTTCGTCGACATCGCGGGCATCGTCCGCGGCGCCTCGGAGGGCGAGGGCCTGGGCAACAAGTTCCTCGCGAACATCCGCGAGTCGGACGCGATCTGCCAGGTCATCCGCGCTTTCAAGGACGAGAACGTCGTCCACGTCGACGGCAAGGTCTCGCCGAAGGACGACATCGAGACGATCAACACCGAGCTGATCCTCGCGGACCTCCAGTCCATCGAGAAGGCGGAGCCGCGCCTGGCGAAGGAGTCGCGCCTCCAGAAGGAGAAGGTCGCGGTCCTGGCGGCCGTCGTCGAGGCCAAGAAGATCCTCGAAGCGGGCGACACCCTCTTCTCGAAGGGCATCGCGAAGGGCACGGAGCGGGGCGACCTCCTCCACGAGCTGCACCTGCTCACGACGAAGCCCTTCCTCTACGTGTTCAACGTGGACGAGGACGAGCTGACGGACGACGCCTTCAAGGCGGAGCAGAGCGCGCTGGTCGCCCCGGCGGAGGCGATCTTCTTGAACGCCAAGCTGGAGGCGGAGCTCGTCGAGCTGGAGGACGACGAGGCCCTCGAACTCCTCCAGTCGGTCGGCCAAGACGAGCCGGGCATGGCCACCCTGGGCCGCGTCGGGTTCGCCACCCTGGGCCTGCAGACGTACCTGACGGCGGGCCCGAAGGAAACCCGCGCCTGGACGATCAAGCAGGGCGCGACGGCCCCGGAGGCGGCGGGCGTCATCCACACGGACTTCCAGCGCGGCTTCATCAAGGCGGAGGTCATCTCCTTCGCCGACCTGGTCGCATGCGGCTCGGTCGCCGAAGCCCGCGCGAAGGGCAAGGCCCGCATGGAGGGCAAGGAGTACGTCATGCAGGACGGCGACGTGGTGGAGTTCCGCTTCAACGTGTAGTGGGTGACTTAACACCACTTTACTGATCTAGCAAACATGCAGGTCAGAAGGGGTCCGACTCTCCGGAGTCGGACCCCTGGTTGTTTCCCGTGCTGGGATGGTGCTGGGACACTTGACCTTGTGTCACCTCTCGTCACCTCTGCTCACCCTTACCGTGCTGGGTTTGGTGGGGCTTTTTGTGATAGGCGACGATGGCTCCACAGGCGGGCCGGGAGGTCTCGATCGTGCAGGCGCCGTGGATGGTTGGTGCTGGCAATCGCCAGGCGGCTGGCCGTGAGGGTTCCTGTGTATGAGATGGGCTGTGCCTGGCGGTCGCTGTGCGGATTTGAGCAGGTCATCCGCCGAGGGTCTCGAACGCCTCGTCGAGGTCTTTGACGAAATCCTGCCACGAGGGAAGGCAGGCCACTGGCCCCTCCGGATCCAGGAGTTCGAGCATGCGCAGGCGGTGCTGCGAGAAGCGCTTCTGGAATTGGGTCAGACGGCGCCCTTTGTACTCGCTTGCCCGTGCGAGCGAATCCTTGAGGAGCTGTTTGGGGTCGGCGACCCTTTCCGCCGCGGTGCCCTTGGGGAGATCAAGGCTGACGCGACCGCGCGGGTTCTCGGCGACCTGGCGCAGACAGGCCTCATCGAGAAGCAGCCAGGCCTCTAGCATGCGGACGGGCACCACGGCGACGTGTCGGAGACCCGGCCACTCGGCGCACACTGCTTGCTCTATCTCATCCCTGCGGTCTTGGGCGGGACCTCGGTCGGCGTCCCGTTGCACCACAGCCAAGTCGTAGGTCCCGTGTAGTTCGCGAGCTGCACGTAGTTTGTCCCGGACGGAATGGCCAGTCGGCGGCCGAAGCAGACCGAAGTCGGGAACAGTGATAGAGACGCCGAGCCCCTTGCGCGCGGCAATGGATTCGACATGCGGTACAAGGCCGTTGTCGCTACTGCCCTCGCCGATAAACAGGACACGCGCGGTCACGCGGCCCCCCAGTCGAGGGTGAGCTGCGCCCCGACGGGCGTGGTGAGGTACGGCAGGACGTCGGCCTGCGTCACGAAGTCGCCGCCCGTCTTCGTAGCCCGCCACGTCTCGGCGAGTGGACGCAGACGAAGTACCCGGTTCAGGGAGCCGTTCTCATTCTTGCGAACTGAGGTGTCGGCGAACAAGAGGTCTTCAGGATCGACGAGTTGTACGACCCCGGGTGAGTGTGTGTTGATCAGGACCTGCCGGAACGGATTGTCCGTGCCAGGTTCCTCCGACGGGTCGACGGCAAGGTCCTGGACAAGAGCGACCATGGCGTTGAGGTTTGCGGGATGGATGCCGTTCTCGGGCTCTTCCATGCAGATCAGACCACGTACGGACGTGTCTTCGAGGAGGACACACAGGGCCAGAAAGCGCAGGGTGCCTTCAGAGAGGCTGCGGGCAGGCAGCGTCATGCCGGCCACCTCACGCACGTTGACCGTGAGGAGCTGCCGTACCTCGTCCTGATCGACATCCAGATCGCGGACATGGATACCGGTCAGGTCCGAGAGACGCCCTGCCACCCTGGCGTAGACCTGGCTGGGATCCGCGCCGGGAGTGTCGTGGGCTACACGAAAGAGGGTCGCGGGCAGGTGGGAGCCATCGGCACCCATCGTCTGCGGGTCGACGTATCGGTCGGACCTGCGAAGAGCAGACGGCTCAAGGGCGAGCCGTCGCCACGACTGCATCTCACGGCGAGCCGCGAGGATGGTCGGGTCGTCACTGCTGGTGATCGTGGAGACGACAGTTGCGGGTGCCCGGGACGCTGCGGCTGGCTTGGGCTGGCCTCGGCTGCCACCGTCCTGGTGGATCCTAACGACCGACTCACCAGACTCGACCGTCGTCGAGATGAAGGGGGCGCCGCTGCGGTGGCCCTGAATGACGGTATTGCGGAAGTCCTTCGCGCTGTGGGGAAAGAGGAGGTGCCGAGGGGCCTTGCCCTTGGTGATGTGGCTCAGAGTCTCGTGGAGGAGGGTGAGGCGGCCGAAACGGTCCAGGCCGGACGGCTCCTGGTAGCCGACCTCCAACTCGTACCGGAGAAACGTGGTCGTGGCCTTCGCGGCTCGGCCGAAGTCGTCCTCCGTGTGGAACGGGACGATCATCTCGGCGGCGAACCGCATCCGGTGATGGCCGGACTCAAAGCCCTTCCAGAAGAGGTCGCGAGGGTCGCCCTGACGCTCACCGTGTGCGCCCCGGACCTCTTGGGCCGCCTCCATCATCGACTGGTCGGCGAGCAGGGAGAGGAACCGGATGGCGTCGAAAACATTCGACTTGCCGGTGCCGTTCTCACCTGCGATACAGGTGAAGGGGCCGAAGTCGATGGACAGGTCCAGGAGGTTCTTGAACCCGTGGACTTCGATGCGGGTCAGCATGCTGTCTCCGGAGGCTCGCCGGGCGGATCCACCCCAGCCTACTGGCGAGGAAGGTCGTTATCCCGCGTGTGCCGGTTGCCGTCCAGCGGTCTGCGGCCACCTCCCACACCTGACGGGGTCGGAGCCTAGCGCGGCCGAGGTTGCCGAATTGTCCGTTAGTCCCAGCTGATGTCGGAGCTCAGGGTGGCAAGGCGTGCTGGGATGCCCTCCCGTGCTGGGATGGCTCCCTCGAAAGCGACGTTTCCGCAGGTCACAGCCCTGTGCTCGACGTTCCGCTTCAACGTCTGAGCGGATGGAATGGCACCACGTTGCTGACCTGGCAAATATGCAGTTCAGAAGGGGTCGGACTCTGTCGAGTCCGACCCCTTCGTCGTCACCGTGCTGGATGGGTGCTGCATATCCTGACGGTGGGTCAGCGGTAATCAGGTCTCATGGACGGTGGACCGGTGCCCTACGTGAACGACCCAGACCACGAGCTCTCCGTTGTCGAGCGTGTAGACGACGCGGTCGTCGCCGACGCGCAGACGGCGTCGTTCGGGCTGGGACACGAGTGCGGTGGTATTGACGCCGAGGGGGTCGGTCTCCAGCTCGGTCAGCTTGGCCAGGATGCGCAGCGCCACGCCGCGGGGGATCTCCCGAAGCTCGGCCTGCGCCTCGGAGCGGAAGACGGTTCGGTACTCGCTCACGCTGTGCTCATTCACTGCGTGCCAGCGTCTCCCTCATGATGCCCTCGATCGGGATGCCGGGCGCCGGATTGGCCATGCGCTCGTCGATGATCCGGTTGATCTCGCGCTCTTCCCACTCCTGGTACTTGCGCAGCACCTCGATGGAGACCACGGCGGCGACTTGCTTGCCTCGACGCGTGATCACCGTGGGCACGTCGTCGCGATCTGCGCGCTCCACCACGCCCGCCAGGTGTGCACGCACGTCGCGGATGGACTCTATGGGCAGCGGCTGCATCATGCGCTCAAAGGTACCGAGTGTCCGATGTGTACACAAAGGCTGGAGCCGTGGTCGTCCATCGACTCGTGTTGGATGGGTTTCCCCCGTGCTGGATCGGAGCTGGAGGTGAACACCTGGAGCCACGTTCCACGGGTGGGAGCTCTGCATTCGGCTTTCCGCCTCAACGTCTGAGCGGATGGAGCGGGGCCGCGTCGCTGACGCGGTAGACGTGCAGGTCCGGTAGGGGTCGACTCCGTTGGGAGTCGGCCCTCCTCGCGAGCCCGGGGATGTCCGCTCAGGTGTTCCGGGGCGGCGTGAGCTTGTCGAGGTCCAGGCCGACCTCGAAGGGCACCGGGCGCCGGAGGGTGCCCCGGAAGATGCGATCGCGATGGGCGGACTCGGGTGAGACCGCCTCCACGACGAGCTTCACGTCCTCCGGGGCGTACCAGGTGCGGTCGGGGTCGTAGGGCAGGTTCGTCAGCAGGAGGTCCGGCTCGGGGCGGTTGCGGGCGTCGAGGCGGATCGTCATCTCGCGCTCGACCTCGAAGCCGGCCGGCGCCTGCGCCATGAGCGTGGTGGTCATGCGGTGACGAGGCGGCCATGCCAGGACCGCTGGGGCCACATCATGAATACGAGGGCGCCGTCGATCAGCTCGGTGTGGCGCGGCCCTTCCGGGAGGCAGTCCAAGTCCTCCGCGAACCGGCCTTCCGCGCACGGCGGGCGCATCCAGTCGGGCAGTGCGGTCATGGCTTCACGGTAGCGATAGCGGTTGCGGCCGGGGCGGTCGTGAGGTCTGCGGGCGCCGGGGAGTGGGGAATATCGTCACCTGAGTCCGTGCCTTCGGTGATGTGTGGGGGAGATCGTGGTGCAGCAGGCCGGTGGCCGTGACGGAGCGATCGAGCCGGCGCTCGGAGCGATGACCGTGCTCGTCGCGGCCGTCATCGTGCACGACCGGGCGGAGCGTCGCGTCGTGATCCTCCAGCGCGGGGAGCGCGCCAAGTTCGCCCGGGGCATGTGGGACCTGCCCGTCGGCAAGAGCGAGCCCGGAGAGCCGATCACCGTGACCGCGGTGCGCGAGCTGTACGAGGAGACCGGGCTCACGGTGGAGCCCGAGGCGCTCGAGGTCGCCCACGTCGTCCACGGCGCGTGGGGCGTCGAGGCGCCGAACGGCTACCTCACCGTCGTCTTCGCCGCCCACGCGTGGTCCGGGGAGCCCGAGAACCGTGAGCCCGAGAAGCACGCCCGGGTCTGCTGGGCCGACGTGGACGACCTCCCCGGAGACTTCGTGCCCAGCAGCGCCGGGGCCCTGTACCGCCACCTGGGCGCCGCCGGGGTGGAGGTCTCCCTGCGCGGCTGGCCCGCCGGGTGAGTGCGGTCAGAGGCCGCGGACCGCGGCCACCGTGAAGGTGGTCGGGGTGCCCGTGCCGGGGGACATGGGTCCGCCCTTGTCGAACTGGGAGCGGACCACCAGGGTGCGCCCCGGGGCGTGGGACAAGGTCGTCGGGATCTGGAGCGACGGGTCCGTGAGGGTGCGGGTCAGGCGGGCGCGGGTGCCGTCCGGGGTGAGGTGCCAGCGGGTCAGGGTGTTGGTGGTGTTGTGCGCCACGCGCAGGGTGCCGTCGGCGGAGAGGTCCAGGCCGTCGCCGGCCTTCAGGTCGCCGCCGACGAGGGCGACCCGGGAGACGGCCCCCGTGCGCAGGTCGACGCGGAGCAGGTCGCCCGCCGTCATGTCGACCGCGAGGAGGTACCGGCCCGCCCGGTCCGAGGTGATGCCGTTCAGGGTGACCGTGCCCGGCGGCTGCGGCCGCAGGGCGGGGGAAAGGTCGTACGCCTCGGTCAAGGGGCCGCCGCCGGCGGCCAGCTGGGCCGGGGTCACCCGGTAGATCACCGCGCGGAAGCTGTCCGTCAGGTACGCGGTGCCGTCCGGGGTGACCGTCAGGTCGTTCACGAAGCGGGGGGCGGTGCCGGCGACGTCGAAGCGGGCCAGGCGGGTGCCGGTCGCCGTGTCGTACACCGACACCCCGGCGGTGGAGTCGGTGACCCACAGGCGGCCGCGGGCGTCGACGCGCAGGCCGTTCGCCGTGCGGCGGCCGTCGGTGCCGGAGGGCAGGAACACCTCCGCCGTGCGCCGGCCGGGGCGGGCCCGGTAGACGGTGCCGTCCGCGTACGAGCCGACGTAGACCGTGTGCGTACGGGGATCGCCGGCGATGCCCTCGGGGTAGACCCTGGCGCCGGGCAGGGTGAAGGCCGTGGAGATCCGGGCGTCCGCCGCCAGGGCGGGGGACGGGGCCGCCGCGACGGTGAGGGCCGCGGTCAGGGCCGTGGCGAGGGCCGCCGTCCTGGCGAGCGCCGGGCGTCGGCGGCCGCGCGTGGCCCAGGTGGTGGCCCAGGTCGTCGCCTGTGTGCCGTTCCTCGTCGTCATGGTCATGGTGAGCTCGCCCCCGCGTTCGTTGTCTTCTGGATAAGTGAGGGCGAATCTATATTAGAGGTCTAATGTGTGCAAGGGTCGTAGGATGCCGGGATGACCTCCATGTCCCCCGAGGAGCGCATCGGCTCGCACCTCAAGCGCGCCGAGCAGGCACTCCTCGCGGCGAAGAACGCGGCCTGCAAGCCGGCCGCGGTAACGGTTCCCCAGTACGCCGCGCTGCTCTGGCTCGCCGAGAAGCCCGGCATCTCCGCCGCGGCGCTCGCCCGGCTGTGCGGGGTGACCCCGCCGACCATGAACACCGTGCTGAAGAACCTCCTGGAGCGCGGGCTCATCGACCGCACCCCGCACGAACTGCACCGCAACGTGCTGGAGACCCGCCTCACCGAGGAGGGCCGCGCGGTGATGGAGCTGGCGGACTCCGGCGCGGTGCGGGTGGAACGGGCGCTCGCCGCCGCGTTCAGCGCGGAGGAGCGGGAGCAGCTCATCCGGCTGCTGGGGAGGTGCGCCGAGGTGCTCGACGCCCAGCGCTGACCGCCCGCGGGCCGGATGCCGTGCTCCCGGTGGAGCGTCGGAGTCCCTTGGGATCCCCTCAAGTCCCCATCATCTTTTTGCTTGGATTTGGAACTCCGCGGGGGATCCGCGCATCAAGAACCAAGGGATCCCCAGCCGTTCCTGCCCTCGGGCAGCCATGACCGTTCGGAGCGAAGTTCGTGCACGAGTACCCGCAGCGCCCGCGGCCGGACGGCCGGCCGTCGTACGAGGAGCATCCGCCCCAGGGTTACCCCGCCGCCCAGGGGTACGCGCCGCCGTACGCGGATCCGTACCAGGGCCGGCCGGAGTACCAGGGCCGGCCGGAGCAGCCCGCGCACCCCGCCCACCCCGCCTATCCCGAGTTCCCAGATCATCCGACGCCCGGGCCGTACCCCGAGCCCCCGGCGCCGCCGGAGCCCGGGCGTTCCCGGCGCACGATAGCCATCGGCGCGGTGGTCGCCCTCGCGCTCCTGCTCGGTGGCGGGGGCTTCGCCGTCTGGAAGCTCGAATGGTTCTCCGGCAACGGCGAGACCGTGAGCTTCGGCAAGAACGCCCCGCCCCCCGCCGAGGAGAAGAAGGCGTCGGACGCCCCGGCGCCCGTCAAGCCGTCCGGCGACCCGGACGTGCTCATGCCGTCCGGGCCGAAGTCCGACTTCAAGCAGACCGCGAAGCTCGACGACGGCACGATCATCGCCAAGACCCGGGTGGCGGGAGCCAAGTCGGGCTTCGAGGGCGACGTGTGGGTGTGGGCGCCCAAGGAGTACGACGACCCGAAGTACGCCAAGAGCGGCTTCCCGGTGCTCATCGCGCTCCCCGGCGGCAACGGCTTCCCGGCCAACTACTGGTCCGACCGCAGCCTCGGCCTCCAGAAGGCCATCAGCGACGGCGTCAAGGCCGGCACCAGCCTGCCGTTCGTCGTGATCATGCCGGTGCTCAACCCGGACAACAAGTACTACTACGACGGCGCCGACATCCCCGGCCAGGCCAAGATGGGCACCTGGATCGCCGAGGACGTCCCGGACTTCGCCAAGGCCAACTTCCGCACCTACAAGTCCCGTGACGGCTGGGCCTACATGGGTTCCTCCTCGGGCGCCTTCGTCGGCATGAAGACGGTCCTCCAGCACCCGGACAAGTTCAAGGCCGTGATCGCCAGCGGCGGCGAGATCGTTCCCGACTCCCCGCTCTGGAAGGGCCACCAGGCGGAGATGGACGCGAACAACCCCGAGAAGCTCGCCCAGAAGCTGATCGACGGCAAGGGCCCCGAGGTCCACATCAACTTCCAGGTCGGGACCAAGGAGAGCGGGAAGGACAAGATGCTCGCCTTCCAGCAGAAGTACGGCAAGGGGCCGGTCAAGACGACCATCCGTGACATCCAGAACGGCGAGCACAACGGCTGGCACTACGTCCGGGGCATGCGGGAGGGCTCCCTGGAGTGGATCAGCAAGGTGCTCAAGGCCCCCCAGCCCACCCCCGCCGGCTGACGCCCGCCCCCGCTGGCTGACGTCCGCCGGTCCGTGGCGCTCGCCACGTCGCGCCCGTCCCAGGCAACCCATCCCGTCGTTCATACCTCTGTAAGGGGTGTAAGGGGGACCGATCGGTCCGACCCGCGCCGGGAACGGGCGCCGGAGAAGGAACGGGACAATTCCGTGCAGCATGACCAGCAAGGCGACGGTGACCCCATGACCGGGGGAAGCCGTCGCCCCAAGCGCCTGCGCTTGCTTCTGATCAGCGGTGGGCTCGCGCTCACCCTCGCCGCCGGCGGGGCGGTGGCGTACAAGTACGGCCTCTTCTCGGACATGGGGGAGCCGGTCTCCTTCGGCAGGGCCCACGAGGAGACCGCCGCGGCCTCCACCGCCTCGGACGCCGCCGAGGACCCGGGCGTCCGGCCGGGCATACGGATGCCCACCGGGCCGCCGGCCGGCTTCACCCGCACCAGCCGGCTTCCGGACGGCACCCAGATCGGCATGACCACCCTCACCGGCAAGAAGTCCGGCTTCACGGGCGACGTGTGGGTGTGGGTGCCGAAGGAGTACGACGACCCGAGGTACGCCAAGAGCGCCTTCCCGGTCCTGATCTCCCTGCCCGGCGGCCGCGGCTACCCCACGAACTACTGGGGCACGGGCCCCGGCCTCGGGCTCCAGAAAGCCGTGAGCGACGGGGTGCAGGCCGGTACCAGCCTGCCCTTCATCCTCGTGATGCCGGTGATCAACGCCGACACCAAGCACCACTTCGACGGCTCGGACATCCCCGGGGAGCCCAAGATGGGCACCTGGATGGCCGATGACGTCCCGGATTTCACGAAGGCCAATTTCCGCACCTTCACCTCCCGTGACGGGTGGGCCTTCATGGGCTCCTCCTCGGGCGGTTTCGGCGCCTTGAAACACGTCCTCAAGCACCCCGACCGCTTCAAGGCGGCCATCGCGAGCGGGGTCGACGTCGTCCCCGACTCCCCGCTGTGGAAGGGGAACACGCAGGCCATGGACGAGAACAACCCGGAGAAGCTCGCCGCGAAGCTGATCCAGGCGGGCGGCCCGGACGTGTACGTGAACTTCCAGATCGGCACCGCCGAGACCGGGCGCGACAAGGCCGAGAAGTTCATGAAGGAGTACGGGAAGGGACCCGTGCACACCCGGCTCCAGGTGATCCAGGATGGTGAGCACAACGGAAAGTCGTACGTACGCGGCATGAGGGAGGGCTCCCTGGCGTGGATCAGCAAGGTGATGGCGGCGCCGACACCCGACCCCGCCGTGCCGTGAGCACGGTGGTGAAGGGGGCCTCGGCCGCCGCGGCCGCGGGCATCGTGGCGGTGTTCGCCGTCGCCTTCGTCAAGGCGCCGGGAGACCGGCCGGTGCACCCCTTCCCCACCGTCGGCGTGCTCACGGCCAACGGGGAGCACTGGTGCACGGCGAGCGTCGTCGACAGCCCCGAGGGCAACGTCGTCGCCACCGCCGCCCACTGCGTGGCCCCGGCGGGCGAGGACGGGGAGCCGGGCGAGGTCGCCCACGACGGCCTGGCGATCGGCGAGCTCGCGTTCGCCCCCGCGTTCTCCGGGGAGGGCTCCGGCACCCAGCCGCTGGGCGTCTGGAAGGTCCGCTCGATCCACGTGGACGAGCGCTGGACGAAGTGGGGCGAGGACACCGCCGACTTCGCCTTCCTCACCGTCGCCCCGGACGCGGACGGGCGCAGCGTCCAGGAGGCCGTGGGCGGGCGCGGCGAGGCCCCGGTGCCCGACTGGACCTCCGGGTACGACCGGGACGTGACCGTCGTCGGCTACCCGGAGTCGGAGCACAACCCGCAGAACAAGCCGGTCTCCTGCACCACCCAGACCCGCCATGACGAGGAAGACCCGGACATGCTGTACATGAGCTGCGCGGGCTTCTGGACGGGCACCAGCGGCAGCCCCTGGATCGCCGACCGGGGCGGCCCGGGGCAGCCGGGGCGGCTGATCGGCGTGCTGAGCGGCGGGGACACGGACGTGGACTCCACGGCCGCGGTCTTCGACGAGCACGCCAGGGCCCTGTACGAGCGGGCGGCGCGGGGCTGAGCGGCGCGCGCCGGCGGGGCTCAGCCGGGCCGGCCCGAGGGGCGCCGTGCCGGGTCCGCCCGTGCCGGGTGCGCCCGCGCCGGGTCCGCCCGCGCCCGAGGGGCCCCGTGCGGCGGCTACGTGCGGCGCTCCGTGCTGACGATCACGCCCACCGCCGCCACGACGATCGCGCCGCCGAGCAGGATCGGCCAGGTCAGGGCCTCGTCGAGGATCAGCGAGCCGAGCGCCACGGCCACGACCGGGTTGACGTACGCGTACGTGCCCACCAGCGACAGCGGAGCCGCCTGCAGCAGCCACACGTACGCCGTGAAGGCGATGAGCGAGCCGAACAGGACCAGGTAGCCGAGGGCCAGCCAGGAGGCGGTGGAGAAGGCGGCCGGGTCCAGACCGCGGTGTTCGCCGCGCAGCAGGCCGACGAGCACCCCGCCGACCCCGCCCGCGACCATCTGGTAGGCGCTGCCCGTGAAGGGATTGCCCGGCAGGCTCAGCTTCGACGCCGAGAACGAGCCCAGCGACCACAGCACCGAAGCCGCCAGCACCAGCAGGACCCCCGTCAGCCGCACCTCGCCGCTGAACCCCGGAGCGGTCAGCACGGTGAGCCCGACGAGACCGACCAGTACCCCGGCCAGGGTGCGCAGCGGCGGCCGGTCCCCACTGCTCGCCCGCAGGATCACCAGCCACATCGGTACCGCAGCCACCAGGAGCGCGGCGAGGCCGGAAGGCACGTCGGTCTCGGCGAGGACGACCAGGCCGTTGCCGCCGAGGACCAGCAGCAGCCCGACCAGGACGGCCGAGCCGAGCTGGGCGCGGGTGGCCCTGAGCGCGGCCGGACCGTACCGCCAGGCGACGAGGGCGGCCAGCACCAGCCCGGCCGTGATGAAGCGGGCTCCGGCGGAGAGGAACGGGGGCATCGTCTCGACGACGATCCGGATGCCGAGGTAGGTCGAACCCCAGAGGACGTAGACGAGGCCGAGCGCGGTCCAGACGGCGCTGGTGGTCTGCCGCCGCGGGGCGCCCGTGGGCGCGTGACGCGGCGGCGATGTTGTGGGCATGACCAGATCCTAGGGTGGTCGGCGTGCGCGGTCCTCCGGGTTTTCCGGCCCCCGTTCCTCAGCCCTTGAACAGCCCGTTCAGCTCGCCGTACGGGAGGGAGTGCCCGAGCGAGCCGTAGGTGCCGCCGGAGACCAGCTCCTCGGCGGCGCGGCGGACGACGGCGTACGCGGCCGCGGCCACCCAGGAGCCGAGGCTGACGCGGGACACGCCGAGGGCGCCGAGGGCGGCCACGGAGGGGGCGTCCGGGCCGACGAGCACGTTGAGCGGGGCGTCGATGCCCCGGGCGAGCTCGGCGACCGTGGCCGGGTCGGTGACGCCGGGTACGAAGATGCCGGAGGCGCCGGCCCGGAGGTAGGCGGCGGCGCGGGCCAGGGTCTCATCGAGGCGGGTGGCGGGGTCGCCGAGGCCGAACAGGTACGTGTCGATGCGGGCGTTGACGAACAGCGGGACCCCGGCGGCGTCGGCGGCGGCGCGGGCGGCGGCCAGCCGCTCGGCGTGCTCGGCGGGAGCGCGGTTGCCGTCTTCGATGTTGACGCCGACCGCGCCGGCGGCCAGGACCCCGGTGACGGTCTCGCCGACGGCGGCGGCGTCGGCGCCGAAGCCGCCCTCGATGTCGGCGGTGACGGGCACGTCGACGGCGGCGGCCACGCGGGCGATCAGGTCGAGGGCCCGCTCGCGGGACAGGGCGTCACCGTCGGGGGACCCGAGGGACCAGGCGACCCCGGCGCTCGTGGTGGCGACGGCGGGCGCGCCGGCGGCCTCGACGAGACGGGCGCTGGCCACGTCCCAGGCGTTGGCGAGGGCGAGGGGCGCGGCGGGGGTGTGCAGGCGCGCGAAGGCGGTGGCCCGGGAGGCGAGGTCCGTGTGCGTGGTCATGGGGGCAGTCCACCAGACGGGCCGGGCGCGGGCTCGCGATTTTCCGACGTCTGCGTCTGCGTCTGCGTCTGTGTCTGTGTCTGCGTGTGCGTCTGCGTCTGCGTCTGCGTCGTCGGCGGCGGCGGGGGGCGGGGCGGACCCGAGCCCGGAGCCGGACGGCCACGCGGTCCCGGTCCCGGCCCCGGTCCCGGTCCCGGCCCTGAACCCGGAAACCCGCGCGAGTCCGTGCCCGAGCCTGGACGGTCGGCCCGGCCCCTGCCCCCCGTGCGTCGTCTGCGCTACGGGGTCAGGCCCGTTTTCGCGCCCGCGCCGCACAGCGGGACCACCGCCGTGCGGCCCCGCAGGGGGTCGTCGGGGGCGGACGGGCCCACGGCCGCCCAGCAGGCCGCCGCCGTCGGCTCCACGAAGAGGCCGCGCCGGGCCAGGTCCCGCTGGGCCTCCCGCAGGCGTTCCTCCGGGACCGTCAGGAAGGTGCCGCCCGACGCGCGGACGGCGGCCAGGATCTGGCGGGCCCGCGGCGGCGCCGGGATCGCGATGCCCTCGGCCAGGGTGGGCCGTTGGGGCGCCGGGGCGGCGTCCTCGGAGCCGGCCGCGAAGGCCGCGGCCAGCGGGGCCACCGCCTCCGCCTGGACGGCGATCAGCGCGGGCGGCCGGACCCCGCGCCGGGACAGCTCCGCCACCGCGAGTGCGGCGCCGAGCAGCAGGGTGCCGTTGCCCACCGGGACGACCAGAACCTCCGGCAGCCGGCCGCCGAGCTCCTCCCACACCTCGTACACGTACGTCTTGGTGCCGTGTAGGAAGTACGGGTTGAAGACGTGGCTCGCGTAGAAGTCCCCCGGCCCGTCGGCGGCCTCCCGGGCCGCGGCCGCGGCGGCCTCGCGGCCGCCGGGGACCACCCGTACCACCGCGCCGTGCGCCCGCATCTGACCGGTCTTCTTCTCCGAGGTGCCCTCGGGCACGAAAACTTCACAATCGAGTCCGGCCCGGGCGCAATAGGCCGCCACCGAGGTTCCGGCGTTGCCGCTGCTGTCCGCCACGACCCGCTCCGGAGCCAGCCGCCGGGCCACCTCGGCGAGCATCACGGCGCCCCGGTCCTTGAACGACAGCGTCGGCATCAGGAAGTCGAGCTTGGCGTGAATCCGCTCGGCCAGGGGCACCAGCGGAGTGTGGCCCTCCGCGAGCGACACGGAGAACGCCCCCGGCAGCGGCAGCGCCGGCCCGTACCGCCACAGGGAGTTGGGGCCGGAGGCCGGATCCAGCACGGCCGCCGGATCCGGCGTGAAATCGAGGTCCCACGGGCCCGAGCAGACCGGGCAGCACCAGGGGGCGGTCCGGACGTCCGCGCGGGTGCCGTCCTCGGCGCAGACGTAGCCGGGGAGTGCGTGCGTCATGTGCGGAGCGCCTTTGCTCAATCATGGCCGTTGTATGGCACGGATGTTACGCGTCCGCTGTCCTCTTGTGGGAAGCGCTGACGGTGGGTCAATCTTTCGAGGGCGGCGCTCCGCTGGGCCGATTGCCTTGTCATGCGCACGGCTAAATCTATGCTCAGCCCCACCCGTACGGCGCCGCCCCACCCCCCGCAGCGCACCACCTATGAGGAGGACCCCTCACATGTCCGTGATGCGTCACACCCGCCGGAAGATCACCGGCATCAGCGCGATCGCCGCCGCGGCCCTCGCGCTCGGCGCGGCCGCCGCACTCCCCGCCTCGGCGGCCGACCGCAGCGCACAGGGCGTCATCGAGAACGCCGGAGCCGCCGGGTCCGTCCCCGGCAGCTACATCGTGACCTTGAAGGACACCGCCGCCCGCTCCACCGCCGCCAGCGGCAAGGCCGTCGCCAAGCGCTACGGAGCGAAGATCGACCGCACCTACAGCGCCGCCCTCAACGGATACTCCGTCGAGGTCTCCGAGGCGCAGGCCAGAAAACTCGCCGCCGACCCCGCGGTGAAGTCCGTCGTGCAGAACCGCACCTTCACGGTCAACGCCACCCAGCCCAACCCGCCGTCGTGGGGCCTGGACCGCATCGACCAGCGGGCGCTGCCGCTGAACCAGAGCTACACCTACCCGGACAAGGCCGGCGAGGGCGTCACCGCGTACATCATCGACACCGGCGTCCGGATCACCCACCAGGACTTCGGCGGCCGTGCCTCCTACGGCTACGACGCCATCGACAACGACAACACCGCCCAGGACGGCCACGGCCACGGCACGCACGTCGCCGGCACCGTCGGCGGCGGCGCGTACGGCGTGGCCAAGAAGGCCAAGATCGTCGGTGTCCGCGTGCTCAACAACCAGGGCTCGGGCACGACCGCCCAGGTCGTCGCCGGCATCGACTGGGTGACGCAGAACGCCGTCAAGCCGGCCGTGGCCAACATGTCGCTCGGCGGCGGCGCGGACTCCGCGCTCGACACCGCCGTACGCAACTCCATAGCCTCCGGCATCACCTACGCCGTCGCGGCGGGCAACGAGACGGCCGACGCCTCGACCAAGTCCCCGGCGCGCGTCGCCGAGGCCATCACGGTCGGCGCCACCACCAACACCGACGCGAAGGCCGGCTACTCCAACTACGGCTCCATCCTGGACCTCTTCGCGCCGGGCTCCTCGATCGCCTCCACGTGGGGCACGGGCGACACCGCCACCAACACCATCTCCGGCACGTCGATGGCCTCGCCGCACGTCGCGGGCGCGGCCGCCGTCTACCTCTCGCTGAACCCGGGCAGCACCCCCGCCCAGATCTCCGCGGGCCTCGTCGCCGCCGCCACCCCGAACGTGGTGACCAGCCCCGGCACCGGCTCCCCGAACCGCCTGCTCCACATCGGCGCCGGCACCACCCCGCCCGGACCGGGCACGCGCTTCGAGAACCTGAACGACTACGCGATCGCCGACAACGCCACCGTCGAGTCGCCGGTCACCGTCAGCGGGATCTCCGGCAACGCCCCGGCCGCCCTGAGCGTTCCGGTCGACATCAAGCACACCTACGTCGGTGACCTGAGGGTCGACCTCGTCGCCCCGGACGGCACCGTCTACAACCTGCGCAACCGCACCGGCGGCAGCGCGGACAACATCATCCAGACCTTCACCGTGAACGCCTCCTCCGAGGTCGCCAACGGCGTCTGGAAGCTCCGGGTCGCGGACCTCGCGAACGCCGACATCGGCAAGATCGACTCCTGGGCGCTCCAGTTCTGAGGAACGCCGGGGACGGCAGTGACTGAGCCGCGATGAACGGGCAGGGGCGACCGGGGGGCCGGTCGCCCCTGCTGCGTACCATTCGCGCATGCGTTCGCCCCTCCGCGCGACCGCGGCCCGCCCCGATGGAGTTCCCCGCCCCGTGAGCATTCCGCCGCCCCCGCCCTCCGGACCGGGACCCTGGGCCCCGCCGTCACCGCCGTACGCGTGGGGGCCGCCGCCGGGCCACGGGCCGGGGCGGCCGGCGCTCAACGGGTTCGCGCTCGCCTCGCTCCTCGTCGGGCTGCTCTGCTTCCCGCCGCTCGGCATCGTCTTCGGCGTCGTGGCCCTCGTCCAGATCGCCGGCGGGCGCCGGCGGGGCAAGGCGCTGGCGGTCACCGGCCTCGCCGTCTCGGTGGCGATGACCGGGGTGCTCGCCCTCGCCGCGGGCCCGGTCGTGAGGGCCGTCGGCGACCGGCTTGACGCGGTCTCCGGGGCCACCGGCACGACGGAGGGCGGGGCGACCGACATGGAGGACCTGTCCGCCGGTGACTGCTTCACCGTCCCGGGCGGGGACCTGACGGGCCGCCGGGCGGTGATGTACGCGGTGGACTGCGCGGAGCCCCACCACGCCGAGGTGACCTCCTCCGGTCCGTTCGACCCGGCCGCCTCCGGCCCCGCCGGTTCGCCGGCCGCGGACGCGCGGGCTCAGCAGGAGTGCTGGAAGGCCCAGGACGCGTACGCGATGGACAGCTGGGCGCTGCCGGCGAACGCCGAGATGTACTACTTCGCCCCCTCGCGCCGCTCCTGGAGCGAGGGCGACCGGCAACTGCTCTGCGTGATCGGCACGACGCCGCGGGAGCACAGCGGCAGCCTGCGCAAGGACCGGGCGGCGCTGACCACCGAACAGGCCGATTTCCTGGCGGCGGCCAACGCCGTCGACCTCGCCTTCGGGCGGGCCCCCGAGGAGGACGTGGCGGACGCGCTGCAGCAGCACCGGGCGTGGGCGCGCGAGGTGCACGCCGCGCTGGGCGGCGAGGCCGCGGTGCTGGAGCGGCACGCGGGCCGGCCGGCGATCGGCCAGGCGGCGCGAGCGCAGCTCAAGGAGGTCGAGGCCGCCCGTACGGGGTGGCTGCGGGCCTCGCAGGCGAAGGCGGCGGCGGAGTTCGACCGGCTGTGGGAGCAGGCCGCGGACGCGATGTCCGTACGGACCGAAAAGGCGCTGCGCGGGGCGTACGGGCTGTCGACGACGGTTCCGGACTGGCTGGAGGAGGACCTTCCGGGGCCGGGCGGGGGCGGTTCGGGCGGCTCCGGAGGCCGGCCCCCGACGCAGTCCGTCTGACGTCGTCGGGGTGACGCGCGGTAACGGGTTTGAGTGACCTGGCTTCATCACTTCGGGTGAAACTTTGGCCCTTGCTTGCGATGTACAACTGTAGGTTGCCAGGCTGTAGCTGTCTGTCAACCTGATGGGAGTGGCCAGTGACTTTCGGTGAGCAGCCGGCCTATCTGCGCGTGGCCGGGGATCTCCGACGCAAGATCGTCGATGGTTCCCTGCCCCCGCACGCCCGGCTCCCTTCGCAGGCCCGCATCCGCGAGGAGTACGGGGTCTCCGACACCGTGGCGCTGGAGGCCCGCAAGGTCCTGATGGCGGAGGGACTCGTCGAGGGCCGGTCCGGGTCGGGGACGTACGTACGGGAGCAGCTGGTGCCGCGGCGGGTCGCCCGCTCCGGCTACCGCACGGGCGCCACCTCGACGCCCTTCCGGCAGGAGCAGGCGGAGTCCGGCGCGCGCGGCACGTGGGAATCGCGCAGCGAGCAGGAGTCCGCCCCGGCGGAGATCGCGGAACGGCTCGGCATCGAGCCGGGCGAGCGGGTCATGCGGACGCGGTACGTCTACCGCGACGCCGGGGAGGCGATGATGCTGTCGACCTCCTGGGAACCGCTCGCCGTGACCGGCCGGACCCCGGTGATGCTGCCGGAGGAGGGCCCGCTCGGCGGCTCGGGCGTGGTCGACCGGATGGCCGCGATCGACGTCGTCGTGGACAACGTGGTGGAGGAGGTCGGCGCGCGGCCCGGCCTGGCGGAGGAGTTGCTCCAGCTGGGCGGGGTGCCGGGGCACGTGGTGCTGGTGATCGGGCGTACGTACTTCGCGTCCGGCCGCGCCGTGGAGACGGCCGACGTGGTGGTCCCGGCGGACCGCTACCGCCTGGCCTACCACCTGCCGGTGAGGTGAACGGGCGCCGCCGGCCCGACCCCCGACCCCACTCGTTCCGCGCCCGCCCGCGCTCGCGCCGCCGAGCGGGCGCCTGCCGCGCCGCCGCCCGGCCGAGCGGGCGTCCCGCCGAGCGGGCGTCCGGCCGTGCCGCCGTCCCGCCCCCGCCCGCGCCCTCGTCGCCGTATCGGCGCCCCGCCCGCGCCCCCACGCCGTCCCGCCCGCGCCCCCGCCTGACGCCGCCGCCCCGCCCGTGCCCTGGCCGTCCGGGCCAGGCGGCCGGGGCCGTACCGTTGAGCGGACAGGGGTGCGGGGGGCGTAACGCCGCGGTGACGCGGCGGGCGCCGGCGTAACCGGCGGGCAATGCCGCAGAGTGACGGGACGTCACGGCGCGGGCCTACCGCGGTATGACCGACACCGCCACCCCTGCCCCCGCGCCCGCGGCGGAGCCCCGCCGGTACGCGAAGCTCGTCGCCGACGAGAGCCGCGAGGACTACTCGCTCCGGTACGCGCCCCACTCGTTCCGCCGCTGGAGCCCCGGCACCGTCGCCGGCACCGCCCTCGGGGGGACTGCCTCGCCGACTTCACCATCGGCGCGTCCATCGTGTTCGCCTACGGGTTCACCAGCGGCGCCGCCGCGATCCTGGCCGCCGCCGCGGTCATCTTCCTGACCGGCATCCCCATCGCGCGCGCGTGCGCGACGTACGGCCTGGACATGGACCTGGTGACGCGCGGCGCCGGTTTCGGCTGCTTCGGGTCGACGCTGACCTCCCTCATCTACGCCTCCTTCACCTTCATCTTCTTCGCCCTCGAAGGCTCGATCCTGGCCCAGGCCATGCACCAGGCCTTCGGGCTGCCGGTCGAGATCGGCTACCTCGTCACCACCCTCGTCGTGATCCCGATCGTCTTCCGCGGCATGGGCCCGCTCGCCAAGGTGCAGGCCTGGACCCATCCCGTCTGGCTGATCGGGCTCGTACTGCCCTTCCTCGTGCTGGCCTTCGAGGCCCCCGGTGCCTGGGGCGCCTTCACCGGCTTCGGCGGCACCGAGGGCGCCGGCTCCGGCTTCTCCTGGATCGGCTTCGGCTTCGGCTTCGGCACGGGCATCGCCCTCTCGCTCATCGCCCAGATCGGGGAGCAGGCCGACTACCTGCGGTTCATGCCCGCCAAGACCCCGGCCAACAGCCGGAAGTGGAACCTCGCCGTGCTCGCCGCCGGCCCCGGCTGGGTGATCATCGGGGCCGCGAAGCAGCTCGGCGGCGCCTTCCTCGCCTTCGTGGCGCTGGAGGCGGTGGGCAAGACCCACGCCATGGAGCCCGATCGCCCCGCAGATCGAGGCCCTGCGACCGTGGCTCGGCGGCCTCGCACTGCCCGCCGCCGCACTGTTCGTGATCGTCTCCCAGATCAAGATCAACGTGACCAACGCCTACAGCGGCTCGCTGTCCCGGTCGAACTTCTGCTCCCGGATCACGCACCGCCACCCGGGCCGGGTCTGGTACATCTTCCTCAACCCCGGCATCGCGCTGACGCTGATGGAGCTGAACATGTTCGCCGTGCTCGGCAAGCTGCTCGGCTTCTACTCCAACGTCGGCATCGCCTGGATCGTCGCCGTCGCCGCCGACCTCGTGATCAACAAGCGGCTCGGACTCAGCCCGCCCCACATCGAGTTCAAGCGCGCCTGCCTCTACGCCGTCAACCCGGCGGGTTTCGGCGCGATGGTGATCGCCTCCACCGTCTCGATCCTCGCCTTCTTCGGACTCTTCGGCACCTACGCCGAGGCCTTCTCGACCTTCATCGCGGCCGGACTCGCCCTCCTGCTGTGCCCGTTGATCGCGTGGATGACCAGGGGCAAGTACTACCTGGCCCGGCCGAACGGAGTCGGGGGCACCTCCCAAGCCGAAGGCTCTGGGGGCGGACCGGACGCCGCCGTCGCCGACATCACCGCGACGCACGACTGCGCGGTCTGCGAGACGGCGTACGAGCTCCCGGACATCGCCGACTGCCCCGTCCACGCGGGACCGGTCTGCTCGCTCTGCTGCTCCCTTGACGCGACCTGCGGGGACGCCTGCCGCAAGGCGCCGCCGGGCGGGGCGGTGCTTCTTCCCCTGCCCTCCGTGCGCCCCGTCTGAACCGGCGCGCACGGCCCACTCGTACGCATGGCCGGATGCGTACGCCTGGGAGGTACCTCTTCGTGAAAAAGCGTATCCGCTGCGTAAGGGTCGGGCGTAGGCTCGGGCATATGCGCAATGCGGTTTCCCGGTCAGGTACGTCGGCGGAGGGTGAAACGCGATGAACGACAGCGGTGCCCTGCTCCCGTGGCTGGTCATACGTCAGGACGACAACGGCAACCGCTACCGGGTGGGCCGGTACCCCACCCGGGCCGAGGCCCAGAAGGTCGCCGACAGCCTCGACGACCGAGGACACAAGCAGCTCTACTGGGTCGAGCGGATCGGTCAGACCGCCACGATGAACTGAGCGGCGTCGCAGCTGTCGCGACGCTGGCATAGGCTCCGCCCCATGACTGAACGCGTGGTCGTGGGCGGAGCCCTTTGTCATGGGGGCCGCCTGCTGGCCGCCCGCCGCAGCGCACCGCCCGAGCTGGCGGGCCGCTGGGAGCTGCCGGGCGGGAAGGCCGAGCCGGGCGAGTCCGTCCCCGAGGCGCTGGTCCGCGAACTGCGCGAGGAGCTCGGCGTCGAGGCCGAGCCGCTGGAGCGCATCCCGGGGGAGTGGCCACTGAAGCCCGGCCTCGTCCTGCACGTGTGGACCGCACGGCTGGTCTCCGGGGAGCCCGCCCCGCTGGAGGACCACGACGAGCTGCGCTGGCTGCGGCCGGACGAGCTGGATTCGGTGGACTGGCTCGACCAGGACCGCCCGGCGGTCGCCGAGGCCGGACGGAGGCTGCGCGGTGGCGGCGGCGGCGGTGGCGGCAAAGGCGATGCCGGCGAGCTCGGCGGCGGCGATGGTGAGCGCGGCGAGGTCGGCGGAGGGGCCGACGCAGCCGACCGGGTCGGCGGCCGGGGTCTCGGTTGGGGCGCCCGCGGGGGCGCGTGACGCGCACGCTGTAGGCCGTATGCGCCACAGTGCGCCGGTGGTGGGGGATCGAGTGGTACGGCGCCCCAAATATCGGGTATGTCGCTATTAATCCCTATCTCGTCCCTCTTTCGTCCCCGACGAACCGGACTGGGGTCACTGCTGGCCCGGGAAGTGATCGGCGTGATCGACACAGACGGTGAGTGCGCCGAGTGGGCTTTCCCCGCCGAGCCCGGCGCCGTCCGCACCGCCCGCCACGCCGTGCGCGGCACCCTGCGGGACTGGGGCCTGGACTCCGTCGGCGATGTGACCGTCCTGCTGGTCAGCGAGCTCGTCACCAACTCCCTCCGCTACGCGTCGGGCCCCATCGGGGTCCGCCTGGTACGGCGCAATCCGGCCGCCGAGGGCTCTCCCGGCGGCCCCGCGCTGCTCGTGGAAGTTTCCGATCCGCTTCCGGATCCGCCCCGCGAACGGGTCGCCCGGCCGGACGACGAGGGAGGGCGCGGACTGCACCTCGTCGCGGTCTCGTCACAACGCTGGGGGACCCGCCACGGGAAGTCGGGCAAGACCGTGTGGTTCGAGTTGGCTCTTCCTGGTGAGTAACAAGGTGAAGGGTGACCGACGATCACACGAGGTGGCTCAAAAGCAACGGGACCTTTTTGTGATCGTGAACGCCGTGCCGTCAGGGGCCGTGGTGCTGAATACTTCGGTCAGGCCGGTCCGGTTGCGGTGAGCTGGAGGGGACGGTCGCGTGAGCGAGATACCTGCGCAGGCACATGAGTCCGACGTGCCCGGGGAGACATGGCACGACTCCCTGTGGCACAGCAGTCCGCCTGGCTCGATATATGACTACATAAAGGTTGCCTCCTTCTCGATCGGGCCCGACGGCCTCATCGACCAGTGGAGCCTGCGCGCCGAGGAGCTGTTCGGGCTGACGGCGTCCCAGGCCGTGGGCCGGGATCCGGTCGACGCGTTCATGCCGGCGGATCTGCGTGCGGGCGCGCACCGCAGGGTCGCCGAGATCCTCGACGGCAAGGAGTGGACGGGCCTGATCCCCTTCCGCATCCCGGGCGGGGCCGGTGCGCACGGCGTGGCCGAGATCTACGTGATGCCCACGCAGACCGAGGCGGCCGAGCGGGCCGCGCTGTGCGTCGTCGTCGACGTGCGCGCGCTACGGCGGATCGAATCCGACCTGGCGGCCTCGCAGGCGATATTCGGCCAATCTCCCTTCGGGTTCCTGCTCTTCGGTACGGACCTCACCGTGCAGCGGGCCAACCGCCGCTTCGCCACGGTCTTCGGGGGCGCCGCCGAGGAGCACCGGGGCCGGACCGTGCACGACTACCTGCCGGCCCACGAGGCCGACCGGATGGCCGACGCCCTGCGCCGGGTCCTGGACAGCGGGGAGTCGGTCACCGACCTGCGGATCACCGGGGCCGCCCCCGGCAGCCGGGAGAACCGCCACTGGTCCATCAACCTCTACCGGGTGCACGGCGGCACCGGCCGGCCCATCGGCGTCGCCGGCATCGGCACCGACGTCACCCGCCGCCACCTCGCCGCCCGCGAGGCCGCCGGGGTCCGGCGCAACCTCGCCCTGCTCAACGAGGCCGGCCACCGGATCGGGAACTCCCTCGACCTGGAGACCACGGCCCGGGAGCTCCTGGACGTGACCGTCCCGGGCTTCTGCGACCTGGCCGCCGTCGACCTCTACCAGGGGCTGCTGCTCGGCGACGACGACCGCCCCGCCCGGCCGCAGGGCCCCGGGGTGCCCTCGCTGCCCGGCCAGGGCGCCGGCCGGGCGCCGTCCGCGCCGCTGCGGCGGGTCGCCTTCGCCTCGGCCGTGTCCGACGCCCCGCTGTCGGGGCCGGGCGCGGTGGTGTCCGTGGGGGAGATCCACCGCTACCCGGCCGGCTCGCCCGGCGCGCTCGCCCTGCGGACGGCCCGCCCGCGGCTCATCGAGCGCGGCGGACCGGAGGACCTCGTCCAGTCGACGCTGATCGTGCCGATGGTCGCCCACGACACGGTGGTCGGCGTCGCGCAGTTCTCCCGTACGAAGGGCAGCGAGCCCTTCGGTGAACGCGACCGGGCGGTCGCCGTGGAGCTCGCCGCCCGGGCCGCCGTCTGCATCGACAACGCCCGCCTCTACCGGCGCGAGCACGAGCGGGCGCTGATACTGCAGCGCAGCCTGCTGCCACCCGGCGACCCGGAGGCGGCCGGCCTCGACATCGCCTGCCGGTACCTGCCGGGGAACGCGGCGACCGAGGTGGGCGGCGACTGGTTCGACGTCATCGAACTGCCCGGCCACCGCACGGCCCTGGTCGTCGGCGACGTGATGGGCCGCGGGCTGCGGGCCGCCGTCGCCATGGGCGAGCTGCGCACCGCCGTACGGACCCTGGCACTGCTGGACCTCGAACCGGCGGAGGTGCTCACCGCCCTGGACGAGGTCGCCCGCGGGCTCGGCGCCCCCGGCGGCTCCCAGCAGGCCTCCCGGGCGGCCCTGCACTCGCGGGACGCGGACCGCTCAGAGGTGTACCTGGCCACCTGCGTCTACGCGGTCTACGACCCGGTCACCCGGCGCTGCACCATCGCCAACGCCGGCCACATGCCGCCCGTCCTGGTGGAGCCGCCCGACGAGGACGGCGTACCGCGGCCCGCGCTCCTGCTGGAGGTGCCGCCCGGCATGCCGCTGGGCGTGGGCGGGGAGCCCTTCGAGGAGGTCGAGGTGGAACTGCCCGAGGGGGCGCTGCTCGCCCTGTACACCGACGGGCTCGTGGAGTCCCGCGACCACCCCCTGGAGGAGGGGCTGCGCGGGCTGCGGGAGGCGCTGACCGATCCGGTGCGTCCGCTGGAGGACGTCTGCGACCACGTCCTGAACACCCTCGACACCCGGCACGGGGAGGACGACATCGCGCTGCTCATGGCCCGGGTCCAGGGCCTGCCGGTGGACGCGGTCGGGGACTGGCAACTGCCGCGCGAGGCCCGCTCGGTGGGCCGGGCGCGGGAACTGGCCCGGGCCAAACTGCCCGCGTGGGGCCTGGAAGGGCTGCTGGACACCACGGAACTGCTGGTCAGCGAGCTGGTGACGAACGCCCTGCGCTACGGCGAGGGAGAGATCCGGCTGCGCCTGCTGCTGGACCGCACCCTGGTCTGCGAGGTCTGGGACGCGAACCTGGTGCAGCCCAGGCGGCGCCGGGCCCGCGACACGGACGAGGGCGGCCGCGGCCTCCAGCTGGTCGGCCTGCTCTCGGCCGGCTGGGGTACGCGGCGCACGCACCGGGGCAAGACGGTGTGGTTCGAGCTCCCGCTGCCCGGCGCGGTGGCCGACGCGGTCGCCGAGCTGTCGGCGGAGCAGCTGCTGAGCATGTACGGGGGGTAGGGCGCGGCGGGGGCGCTCCGGCACGACCGTGGCGGCGCGCCCCCCCCCCGGCCGCGGGGGTCCCCCCGCCACGGGGCCGGCCCCGGCCGGAAGGCCCCGTGGCGGGTGTCCCGGCAGACGGGCCCGTCCCGGTGGCGGTCAGGCGGCGCGGTCCTGCTTGAGCGCGGCGAGGCGGGCCTCGATCTCCGAGGTCTTGCCGAGGCCGTCCAGGGACTCGAACTGCGCGTCCAGCGAGGACGCCGCCAGCTCCTGCTTGCCCAGCGCCATGGCCTCCTCGCGGCGGACTTTCTCCTCGAAGCGGTTCAGGTCGCTCGTCGGGTCCATGACGTCGATGTTCTTCACCGCGTCCATCATCGTGTTCTGCGCCTGCGCGGTCTTGGCCCGCGCCACCAGCTCGTCCCGCTTGGCCTGGAGCTCCGTCAGCTTGTTCCGCATGGAACCGAGGCCCGACTTGAGCTTGTCGACCACCTCCGTCTGGGCGGCGATCGTCGGCTCCGCCGTCTTCGCCTCCTTCTCCGACTGGAGCTGGCGGCCCAGCGCCACCTTCGCGAGGTTGTCGAACTTGTCGGCGTCCGCGGCCGCCCCCGACGCGCGCAGTTCGTCGGCCTTCCTGCTCGCCGCGAGGGCCTTGCCGCCCCACTCGGAGGCCGCCTCCACGTCCTCCGTGTGGTCCGCCTCCAGCATCCGCAGGTTGCCGATCGTCGTCGCGACCGCCTGCTCCGCCTCCGAGATGTTGTTCGTGTAGTCGCGGATCAGCTGGTCCAGCATCTTCTGCGGGTCCTCCGCCTGGTCCAGCAGCGCGTTGATGTTGGCCTTCGCGAGCTGGGTGACGCGGCCGAGGATGGTCTGCTTGCTCATGGTGGGTCTCTCCTGGTGGGGGATGGTGTGCCGGGTGTGGGGAGGACGCGGGGCGCTGCCGGGCCTTCGCGGTGTCGGGCCCTGTGGTGTCGGACCCCGCCCGTTGCGGTCAGAAGCGGCCGCCGCCGCCCATGCGGCCGCGGGTTCCGCCGCCGCCGAAGGAGCCGGGACCGCGGCCGCCACCCCCGCTCCCGCCTCCGCCGAAGCCGCCCCCGCCGCCGAAGCCACCGCCGAAGCCGCCTCCGCCCCGTAGGAGCTCGCCGAGGATGATCCCGCCGAGTACGGCGCCGCCCCGGCCGCCGCCGGAGGGCCGGCCGCCGTACGGGTCCTGGTAGCCCCGTACGTCCTGCTCCGCCAGCTGCTGCGCCTGCCGCGCCAGGGAGTCCGCCTGCTGGGCCTCCGCCAGCGCGCCCGACGGGTCGGCGGAGGTCAGGGTCCCCGCCCGCTCCAGGTGCCGGCCCGCCTCCGCCAGCCGGGTGCGGGCCTGGCTGCCGACCGCGCCCCGGCTGGTGGTGATGTAGTCCGTCGCGGCGCCGATCGCGCTGCGGGCCGACAGCAGGGCCTGGTCCAGCAGGGCCACCGCGCGCTGTCGGCCCGACTCCCGCTCGCGCGCCCCGGCCAGCGCCTCGTCCAGGGCCGCGTCGGCCTCCTCGACCCGGCGCAGGGCGTCGATCGGGTCGTACCGTCCGGCCGCCTGCTCCTGCCGTACGTCGGCCAGTACCGCCTCCGTCCGGCCGATCCGGCCCCGCAGATCCGCCGTCGAGGTGCCCTCGGCGGTGCCGGTGAGCAGCCCGCGGGCGTCCGCGAGGTCCGTATCGGCCTCGTTCAGGGCGCCCGGCAGCTTCCCTGCCGCCTCCGCCAGTTCCTTGGCCCGCCGCTCCACCGCGTCGACCAGGGTCGCCGCCTGGCCCACCGCGCCCTCGGCGGCCCGTACGTGCACGGCCGCCCGGCCGTTGTCGCCGGCGTCGACCGCGGCGTGCGCCTCGCCCAGGCTGGTCGTCGCGAACAGCAGCCGGTCCTCGGCCTGTTCCGGGTTGGAGGCGACCGGCGCCGACGCGGAGTCCGCGTACCGGCCGGCCAGCGCCGCCAGGGTGGCCACGGCCGTGGTGGTGCGCCCGGCCAGCGCCCGGAAGTGCAGCTCCACCGTGGCCAGGGCCTGCGGGGCGTTCTTCTCCAGGTCCCGCAGCCGGTCGAAGTCGGCGGACTCGGCGTCGAGGCGCCGGTTGGCCTCCGTGCACCGGGCGACGATCTCGTCGAGCATCCGGCGCCGGGTCGCGTCGTCCTCCGGGTAGGCGTCGTCCAGCTGCTGGCGCAGCCGGAAGGCGTGGGTCAGCTCGCCCTTGGCGTACTCCAGGGCCGCGGTGAAGGGGGCCGCCGCCTCGTCGCCGAACTGGGCCGAGGCGAAGCCGAGTTCCTCCGTGCTGGTGCGGACCGCGTCGTCGGTCTCCACCAGCAGTGCCTTGGCCCCGGAGTCCAGCTCCGGCAGCGGGAGCCGCGCCGCCCCGCCGCCGCCCCAGCCCCGGCCGGTGCTCGTACCGTGCCCGGCGCCGTCGCCGCGGCGCTTGCGGCGGGTGTACGCGTACGCCCCGAGGGCGCCGGCCGCACCCACCGCGATCACCGGGAGCACGAAGTCCCCGGCCCCGGTGTGCCCGCTCTCCCCGCCGCCGGGGTCCGCCGGACCCGGGGTGATGGTGGGCGCGGGGACGGGCAGCCCGCCGAGCACGGCGTTGTAGCCGTCGGCCGCGCCGATCGCCGCGCCCGCCCAGTCGTTCTGCCGCAGGGCGGGCTCGATGGCGGTCCGGGCGACCGTCGCGAGCTGCTCCTCGGTGAAACCGGACGCGGTGTCGGCCGAATAGGCGTACTGCCGGTCTCCGGTCGCCACGGCCAGCAGGACGTCGTTCTGGCCGAGGCCGTTCTTCTCCGCGGTGGCATCGGCCCAGCTCTGCGCGGCCCGGCCGGAGAAGTCGCGGACGTACGCCACGAAGAGCTGGACCCGCCGGTCGGCGTAGAGCGTGTCGAGGGCGGCGGTCACGGAGTCCCGCCGGTCGCCCAGGGCCCCGACGCGATCGGTGATCTGGCCCTGCCGGGACAGGGTCACGGGGTCGTCGGCGCGCACCGGCGGCGCCCCCGCCACCCCCCAGCCGCCGAACGCGAGCAGCGCGGCGGCCAGGGCGAGCCCCGCCCGGAGCGGTATGCCGGCGGAGGTGCGTCTCTGCGTCCTGCTTCTCGGCGCAATCACAATTGGGAGGGTATGGGGGGTTTACTGCCTCCGCATGCGGAGTCGGGGGCCGGTGGCCCGTCCCGGGGCCGGGCGGCTACGGGGTTCCCGAGCGCCTCCCGATCTTGTTGCCCAGCCACACCAGCGGGTCGTACTTGCGGTCCACCGCCCGCTCCTTCAGCGGGATCAGGGCATTGTCGGTGATCTTGATGCCCTCGGGGCAGACCTCCGTGCAGCACTTGGTGATGTTGCAGAGGCCGAGCCCGTGCTCCTCCTGCGCCGCCCGCCCGCGGTCCAGGCCCGCCTCCGCCGCCGCGTCCAGGGGGTGCATGTCCAGCTCCGCCACCCGCATCAGGAAGCGGGGCCCGGCGAAGGCCGGCTTGTTCTCCTCGTGGTCCCGCACCACGTGACAGGTGTCCTGGCACAGGAAGCACTCGATGCACTTGCGGAACTCCTGCGAGCGCTCCACGTCCACCTGCCGCATCCGGTACGCGCCCGGAGCCACCCCCTCCGGCGGCACGAAGGCCGGGACCTCGCGCGCCTTCGCGTAGTTGAAGGACACGTCCGTGACCAGGTCCCGGACCACCGGGAACGCCCGCAGCGGGGTGACGGTGATCGTCTCCCCGCTCCCGAAGACGGACATCCGCGTCATGCACAGCAGCCGCGGCCGGCCGTTGACCTCCGCGCTGCACGAACCGCACTTGCCCGCCTTGCAGTTCCAGCGCACCGCGAGGTCCTGGGCCTGCGTCGCCTGCAACCGGTGGACGATGTCCAGCACGACCTCGCCGTCGTTCACCTCGACGGTGAAGTCCCGCAGCTCCCCGCCCTCCGCGTCGCCCCGCCAGATCCGGAAGCGTGCGTCGTAGGTAGTCACTCGTAGAGCTCCTCTTCGGCGAGGTACTTGACCAGCTCTTCCTTCTCGAACAGGGCGAGCAGGTCGGGACGGATGGGGTCCGTGCGCGTGCGCACGAGGGCGATCCGGTCGGCCGCCGGGTCGGCCGGGGCCGGGTCCACCGGCCGGCACAGCAGGTTCACCGGCCGCCAGGCGCGGTCCATCCCCGGGCAGTCCTCGCGGGTGTGACCGCCGCGGCTCTCGGTGCGCTCCAGGGCCGCGCGGGCCACGCACTCGCTGACCAGGAGCATGTTCCGCAGGTCCAGCGCCAGGTGCCAGCCCGGGTTGAACTGCCGGTGCCCCTCGACACCGGCCCGGGAGGCCCGTACGCGCAGGGCCGCCAGCCGCTCCAGGGCCTCGGCCATCTCGCCCGCCCGCCGGATGATCCCGACCAGGTCGTTCATGGCGCTCTGGAGCTCCTGGTGGAGCGTGTACGGGTTCTCCGCGCCCTCGGCGGCGTGGAACGGGGCCAGCGCCTCCGCGGCCGCCTCGTCGATCCGGGCCGGGGAGACGGCCGGGCGCCCGGCCGGGGAGGAGGCGTGCTCCCGCGCGTACCCGGCGGCGTGCAGACCGGCCCGGCGGCCAAAGACGAGCAGGTCGGACAGGGAGTTCCCGCCGAGCCGGTTGGAGCCGTGCATGCCGCCCGCGACCTCGCCCGCGGCGAACAGCCCCGGGACGCCGACCGTGGCGGCGGTGTCCGAGTCGACCGCGATGCCGCCCATCACGTAGTGGCAGGTCGGGCCGACCTCCATCGGCTCGGCCGTGATGTCCACGTCCGCCAGCTCCTTGAACTGGTGGTACATCGAGGGGAGGCGCCGGCGGATCCGCTCCGCCGGCATCCGGGTGGACACGTCCAGGAAGACCCCGCCGTGCGGGGAGCCGCGGCCGGCCTTCACCTCGGAGTTGATGGCCCGGGCCACCTCGTCGCGGGGGAGCAGCTCGGGCGGCCGCCGGTTGTGGTCCGGATCGTCGTACCAGCGGTCGCCCTCCGCCTCCGACTCGGCGTACTTCTCCTTGAAGACGTCCGGGACGTAGTCGAACATGAACCGCTTGCCGTCGCTGTTGCGCAGCACCCCGCCGTCGCCGCGCACCGATTCGGTGACCAGGATGCCCTTCACCGACGGCGGCCAGACCATGCCCGTCGGGTGGAACTGCACGAACTCCATGTTCAGCAGCGGCGCCCCGGCCAGCAGCGCCAGCGCGTGCCCGTCGCCCGTGTACTCCCAGGAGTTGGACGTGGTCTTGAAGGACTTGCCGATCCCGCCGGTGGCCAGGACGACCGCGGGGGCCTCCAGGACGAAGAAGCGGCCCGACTCGCGCTCGTAGCAGAAGGTCCCCGCGACCCGCCCGCCGCCCGTGGGACCGTCGTCCTTCAGGACCCGGGTGACCGTGCACTCCTGGAAGACCTTGAGACGGGCCTCGTAGTCCCCGAACTCCTCGAAGTCCGCCTGCTGGAGCTGGACGATCTTCTGCTGGAGGGTCCGGATCAGCTCCAGGCCCGTCCGGTCGCCGACGTGGGCGAGGCGCGGGTACTCGTGGCCGCCGAAGTTGCGCTGGGATATCCGGCCGTCCGGGGTGCGGTCGAAGAGGGCGCCCCAGGTCTCCAGCTCCCAGACCCGGTCCGGGGCCTCCTTCGCGTGCAGCTCCGCCATCCGCCACTGGTTCAGGAACTTGCCGCCGCGCATCGTGTCGCGGAAGTGCACCTGCCAGTTGTCGCCCTCGTTGACGTTGCCCATGGAGGCGGCGATGCCGCCCTCCGCCATCACCGTGTGGGCCTTGCCGAAGAGGGACTTGCAGATCACGGCCGTACGGGCGCCGCGTTCGCGGGCCTCGATCGCGGCGCGCAGCCCGGCGCCGCCCGCGCCGACCACGACCACGTCCCACTGCTGCCGTTCCACTTGGGTCATCTCAGAAGATCCTCGGGTCGGTGAAGGCGCCGCTGGCCACCAGGTAGACGTAGAAGTCGCAGAGCGCGACGCTGATCAGGGAGGCCCACGCCAGCTGCATGTGGCGGGCGTTGAGCCGGCTGACCCAACCCCACAGCCGGTAGCGCACGGGGTGCTTCGAGAAGTGCCTGAGCTTGCCGCCCATGATGTGCCGGCAGGAGTGGCACGACAGCGTGTACGCCCAGATCAGGACGATGTTGACGAGGAACAACAGCGTTCCGAGGCCCATGTGGCCCCAGGCGTAGTGCTCGTCGCGGAAGGTCAGCACGGTGTCGTACGTGAGGATGCCCGCGACCGGGACCGCCGCGTAGAAGAAGTAGCGGTGCGCGTTCTGGAAGACCAGCGGGAAGCGGGTCTCCCCGGTGTACGCCGCGTGCGGCTCGGCGACGGCGCACGCGGGCGGCGAGGCCCAGAAGCCCCGGTAGTAGGCCTTGCGGTAGTAGTAGCAGGTCAGCCGGAAGCCGAGCGGGAAGATCAGGATGAGCAGGGCGGGGGACAGGCCCCACCAACTGCCGAAGAGGTCCCAGTTGGGGCCGCCGCGCATCTCCTGGCAGTTCTCCGCGAGACACGGGGAGTAGAACGGCGAGACGTACGGGGCCGCGTAGTAGTCGGCGTTGGCGAAGGCCCGCCAGGTCGAGTAGACGATGAAGGCGAACAGTCCGGCCGCGGTGCCGGCCGGGGCCAGCCACCATCGGTCGGTCCGCAGGTGCCGGGCGGTGATGGCGGCCCGCGAGGCGCCGTGGACGCCGGAGGGCCGCTGTCGGGGTGGTTCCGTGCCTGTGGCCAAAGGGGACTCCGGGTGGAGTGATGAGGGGTGGCCCAGGAGACCCGGCCGCCGGGGCGGCCGGGTCCGATGGGGTGCGGGCCGGACGGGGTACGGGTCCGCGCGGCGGGGCCGGGAGGGCCCGCGCGAGGGGCAGGGCTCGCGTCAGGGGGCGCGGCGGTCGCGGGCGCCGAGGCCCTCGTCGTCGGCGTCCGTCCACAGGCTGCTGTCGTACGGGGTGTCCGGGACCGTCACCATCAGGGACGGGTCGGTCACGGCGGGCGGGCCCGCGGGTCTGCCCCGCCCCGCCTGCTGCTCCAGCCGCTCGACCTTGCGCGTCAGCTCGTCGAGGGTGCGCCGCACGGCCTTCAGCTCGTCGTGCGGCGAGTCGTGCGGTACGTCGTGCGGTACGTCGTGCGGCGAGTCGTGCAGGGACATGATTCTTGCCCTCACTTCCGCGGGGTGCGGTGGCAACGCTCATGTGCGCCTGAGAGTGTTGCGCCTCCTGTCCCCGGTGTGAAGGGACGTGCAGCGGATTACGGGTGCGCGGGCTTGATCCGTGCGCCCCGCGCACCCGGTTCCGTCCCCCTTCCGGGGGAACGCCCGCCCGTTCCGCGGGCCGGATTGGTCCGCACGGGTGGGGTTCGCGGCGTGGCGCGAGGCGGCTGCGGGAGGCGTGGGGAGCCGTCGATTTCAGTGGGTTCCGGCAACCGGTGTGATCAGCTCCATATACCGCCAAACGTGATCATGCTCCCCCCCCCGCCCCGCCCCCGGAGGTACGACCCATGTCCCAGAGAAGGCGCAGGTCCTTGGCGCTCCTGACCTCGGGAGTCCTCGCACTGCCGCTGCTCGCGGGCTGCGGCGCGGGCGACGAGGAGGGCGGTCCGGCCGCCGCAGGGCAGGACATCGCCGCGACCGACCGCGACCGGGTCGCCGACGGGGGCGTGCTGCGCTGGGCGGTCGACGCCCTCCCCGAGACGCTGAACGCCTTCCAGGCCGACGCGGACGCCACCACCGGCCGGATCGCCGGGGCCGTGCTGCCCCAGCTGTTCGTCCTGGACGGCAAGGGCCGTCCGGTGGCCAACCCCGACTACCTGGAGAGGGCCGAGGTCGTCGAACGCGAGCCCAAGCAGGTGGTCCTGTACAAGCTGAACCAGCAGGCGGTGTGGAGTGACGGCCGGGAGATCGGCGCCGCCGACTTCCTGGCGCAGTGGCGGGCCCTCAACGGCAAGGACTCCGCGTACTGGACGGCCCGCAACGCGGGCTACGAGCGGATCGAGAAGATCGAGCGCGGCAAGACCGACCTGGAGGTCAAGGTCACCTTCGCCAAACCGTACACGGACTGGCGCTCCCTGTTCAGCCCGCTCTACCCCAAGCAGGTCACCGGTACCCCGGACGCCTTCAACGAGGGTGCCCGCGGGGCCCTCAAGGTCACCGCGGGACCCTTCAACCTCGGCGCGGTCGACAAGAAGACCGGTTCCGTCGCGCTGACCCGCAACCCCCGCTGGTGGGGCAAGTCGGCCAAGCTGGACTCCCTGGTCCTGACGGCCGTGCCGCGGGCCGACCGCCCGGCCGCACTGGCCGCCGGGAGGATCGACCTGGCGGAGATCGACCGCGCGGGCGCCGACCGGATCGCACTGGCCCGCCGGGACGCCGGCCGCGGCGGTGCCACGGGCGCGGCCGCCGGTTCGGGCGGGGCCCCGGCCCACGGTCCGGGCGCGTCCCTGACGGCCGCCCAGGCCACCCTGTCGTGGGCCATCGCCTTCGGCGCGGACGAGGGCAAGGCGACGGCGGAGCAGGAGTCCCGGCAGAAGAACGCCGAGGCGGTCGAGAAGTACGCGGACGAGCAGGCGGCCCTGCGCAGCTTCACCGTCCGCAAGTCCCTGGAGCCGGCCTACACGCAGCTCGCCATGAACGGGGCGTCCGGCCCGCTGGCCGACGAGCGGGTGCGCCGCGCGATCGCCCGCGCCCTGGACCGCCAGGCGCTGGCGGAGATCGTACTGAAGCCGCTCGGCCTGCCCGCGAAGCCCGTCGGCAGCCACGTGGCCCTCGCCGGGCAGCGGGCGTACGCCGACAACAGCGGCGCCCTCGGCGGCCAGGACACCCAGGCGGCCCAGGCCCTGCTGGCGGACGCGGGCTGGCGCCGCGGCGGCAGGCTGACCGAGCCGGAGGGCGTCAAGGCGGGGGCCGAGAACGCGGGCGAGGACGACGCGAAGACCCCGTCGGGCCCGGGCACCGGGAACGACGGCCTCTACATCGTGGGCCAGGACGACGGGCGCAACGGCGACCTGCGGTCGGCGGCCGCGAACCTGGAAGCGCTGGCCCGCGACCGCGGCGTCCGTCCCGAGGGCCCCGGGGGACACGGCGGCGACGGCCTCGTCGCCGAGGACCCGCGGCACGCCCCCGACGGCGAGATCGTCGACGCCGACGCCTTCGCCCCGGGCGCGGACGCCGAGCAGGACGGCCCCTCCCCGGTGCTGGCCCCCGCGCCGTTCGCCGCCGAGCAGCGGGCCTCGCTGCTGACCCAGGCCGCGGCGGTGGACGACGGCAAGCGCAGCCCGGCCCTCGACGCCGAGGCGGCCGCGGTCGCCGAGGTGGACGCGGCCGAGGGGGTTCCGGCCTCCCCGCCCCCGGCCAAGCAGGCGGCCCGCACCTCCGGATCGGTGCTCGCCAAGGACGGCAAGGCGCTGGCCCTGCGGTTCGTCCTCCCGTCGGGACCCGGCTCCGAGCCGCTGCGCGCGGTCGGCGAGCGGATCAGCCGGATGCTGCTGAAGCTCGGCGTGAGCACCGAGATCACCAAGGTGGCCGACGAGAGCTTCTTCAAGGACCACATCGCCTCGGGCCAGTACGACCTGGCGCTCTACTCCTGGCCCGCGACCGCCTACCCGGCCACCGACGCCCGGCCGATCTTCGCGAAGCCGGAGCCGGCCGCGGACGGCTCGCTGCTCGTCGAACAGAACTACACCCGGGTCGGCACCGACCACATCGACCAGCTCTTCGACCAGGCGGTCGGCGAGCTGGACGAGGAGCAGTCGCGGGAGCTGGTGCGCAAGGCGGACGCCCGGATCTGGGCCGCCGCCGGCTCCATCCCGCTCTACCAGCGCCCGGAGCTGGTGGCGGCCAAGCCGAGCCTGGTCAACGCCGGCGCCTTCGGCCTCGGCGCCCCGCGCTTCCAGGACATCGGCTGGAAGAAGGCGGCGGCCGCCAAGGACAAGCGGAAGTAGGCGGAAGGAGGCGCCTCCCCGCGGTCGGTCCCGGAGGAGGACCGCGGGGAGGCGCGGAGAGGGAGCGGGGAAGAAGGAGCGGGGAAGAAGGCGAGAAGAAGTGGTGACAAACCGGTTCCAGACAGGTTGACCGGCGGGTCACAAGCTCAGAAGTGACTCAAGTTCCTTGCCCGCCGGATCCCCGGCGGGCAAGGTCGTGGATACCCGTTGACCCGCATGAACACCGGCAGGACGGGCGGTCGGGACACCCCACCCAACACCCGGCCGCCCTCATTCGTCCGGCCTCTTGACAGACCCCCCGGCAGGCGCTTCCCGCTGCGCGACGTACGATGGGGTAAGGCCGTGGCAGGTTTCCGCCCGGTCGAGGCGCGCGTGCCAGGCCGTACGCGACGCCATCCACGATCCCGGGAGAAGCGCCGAAGTGCCCACGCGCCACGACATCCGTAACGTCGCCATCGTCGCCCACGTCGACCATGGCAAGACGACCATCGTCGATGCCATGCTCAAGCAGGCCGGTGCCTTCGCCGCCCACCAGCACCTCGACGACCGCATGATGGACTCGAACGACCTGGAGCGTGAGAAGGGCATCACGATCCTCGCCAAGAACACGGCGGTGAAGTACCACCCCAAGGACGGCGGGGCCCCGATCACGATCAACATCATCGACACGCCCGGCCACGCCGACTTCGGTGGTGAGGTCGAGCGCGGTCTGTCGATGGTGGACGCCGTCGTCCTGCTGGTGGACGCCTCCGAGGGTCCGCTGCCCCAGACCCGCTTCGTCCTGCGCAAGGCGCTGCAGGCGAAGATGCCGGTCATCCTGTGCATCAACAAGACCGACCGCCCCGACTCCCGGATCGACGAGGTCGTCAACGAGACGTACGACCTCTTCCTGGACCTGGACGCGGACGAGGAGCAGATCGAGTTCCCGATCGTCTACGCCTGCGGCCGTGACGGCGTCGCCTCGCTGACCAAGCCGGAGGACGGCACCGTCCCCGCGGACAGCGACAGCCTGGAGCCCTTCTTCTCCACCATCCTGGAGCACGTCCCGGCCCCGGTGTACGACGAGGAGGCCCCCCTCCAGGCCCACGTCACCAACCTGGACGCCGACAACTTCCTCGGCCGCATCGCGCTCGTCCGCGTAGAGCAGGGCGAGCTGCGCAAGGGCCAGACGGTCGCGTGGATCAAGCGTGACGGCACGATGTCGAACGTCCGCATCACCGAGCTGATGATGACCGAGGCGCTCACCCGCAAGCCGGCCGAGGTGGCGGGCCCGGGTGACATCTGCGCGGTCGCCGGTTTCCCCGACATCATGATCGGCGAGACCCTGGCCGACCCGGAGAACCCGATCGCGCTGCCGCTGATCTCGGTGGACGAGCCGGCGATCTCCATGACCATCGGTACGAACACCTCCCCGATGGTCGGCCGCGGCGGCAGCGGCAAGGGCGCGGACGCCAAGTCCGCGGTCAAGGACCGCAAGGTCACCGCCCGCCAGGTCAAGGACCGCCTCGACCGCGAGCTCGTCGGCAACGTCTCGCTCCGCGTGCTCGACACCGAGCGCCCGGACGCCTGGGAGGTCCAGGGCCGCGGTGAGCTCGCGCTCGCCATCCTGGTCGAGCAGATGCGCCGCGAGGGCTTCGAGCTGACCATCGGCAAGCCGCAGGTCGTCACGCAGGAGATCGACGGCAAGGTCCACGAGCCGGTCGAGCGCATGACGATCGACGTCCCCGAGGAGCACATGGGCGCGGTCACGCAGCTCATGGGCGTCCGCAAGGGCCGCATGGACAACATGTCGAACCACGGCTCCGGCTGGGTGCGCATGGAGTTCGTCGTCCCGTCCCGCGGCCTCATCGGCTTCCGTACGGAGTTCCTGACGGGCACGCGCGGCACCGGCATCGCCCACTCCATCCACGAGGGCCACGAGCCGTGGTTCGGCCCCCTGGTGACCCGTAACAACGGTTCCCTGGTCGCCGACCGCTCCGGTTCGGTCACGCCGTTCGCGATGATCAACCTGCAGGAGCGCGGCGTCCTGTTCACCGACCCCGGCACCGAGGTGTACGAGGGCATGATCGTCGGCGAGAACTCGCGCTCCGACGACATGGACGTGAACATCACCAAGGAGAAGAAGCTCACCAACATGCGTGCGGCTTCCGCGGACAACACCGAGAACGTGGTGCCCCCGCGCAAGCTCTCCCTGGAGCAGTCCCTGGAGTTCTGCCGCGACGACGAGTGCGTCGAGGTGACCCCGGAGGCCGTCCGCATCCGCAAGGTCGTCCTGGACCAGAAGGACCGCTCTCGCACCGCTTCGCGCGCCAAGTCCGCCAAGTAGTACCGGAGTAGCCCGGCCGTACCCCATGCGCCGCTTGGACGGCGCACCGGGTGGCCGAAATACCCGTGGGCATCAGCAGCCCCTCCCGTCACGGAGTCCGTGACGGGAGGGGCTGTTCGCTTTTGTCAACCGGATTTTTCGGTTCAGGCGTCCGCATACCGACCGTGACACTCCGGAAGGTGAGCTAACCGTCCGTTTCGCACGTGTCTGTCTCCTATCTGTTTGTCCGGATTTCGGGTTTTGGTCATGCGGTGATGTTGTGAAAACGAGACCACTTAAGTGTGGTTTACGGTCTGGGCGTCCCTGAGGATGGCTCCATTGAGCTCGGGTCAATGGGTCAAGCGCTGTGGGGAGCGCCGACTCACGAGCACGCACGATGGGGCCGGATTTCGCTGTCAGGGGTGTCAGCGCCGCCGGGCCCTTCACTTATCGACTGTGACTCCTGAGGAGGCAATTACCCATGCGCGGAGCAACGAGCGCCAAGTGGGTCGCGGGTGCCGTCATCGTGGCGATGGCTGCCACGGCTTGTGGTACCGGCAAGGACGACGCCGGCAGTGCCGGCGGCAGCATCACCGTCGTGCTCGGCGAGCCGCAGCACGGTCTTGTGGGCCAGAACACCGCGGAGTCCGAGGGCGCCGAGGTTCTCAACGCCCTCTTCACCGGTCTGGTCGAGTACGACAACAAGACCAACGAGCCGAAGCTCGCGGTCGCCGAGTCCATCGAGACCACGGACTCGCAGACCTGGACGATCAAGATCAAGGACGGCTACACCTTCCACAACGGCGAGAAGGTCGACGCGCAGTCGTTCGTCCGCGCCTGGAACTGGGGTGCCAACCAGGACAACGCCGCCGAGGGCCTGCCGTTCTTCGCGAAGATCGACGGCTCCGACGAGCTGGCGCCGGGCAAGGACAAGAAGCCCACCGCCACCGAGCTCAAGGGCCTGAAGGTCGTCGACGAGAAGACCTTCACCGTCAAGCTGAAGGCTCCGTTCTCCCAGTTCAAGACCATGCTGGGCTACAACGCCTTCTACCCGCTGCCGAAGGCCTTCGAGGCCGACCCGAAGAAGTTCGGCGAGGCCCCCATCGGCAACGGCGCCTTCCAGATGGACGGCGCCTGGGAGCACAACAAGCAGATCAAGGTCAAGCGGTACGACAAGTACCCGGCCGAGGGTCGCGCCAAGCTCGAGGGCGTCACCTTCAAGATCTACGACAACCTGGACACCGCGTACAACGACCTGCGCGCCGACACGCTCCAGATCGTCGACAAGCTGCCCGTCTCGGCGATGGCCAGCGTCTCGCAGGAGTTCGGCGACCGCTACATCTACAAGCCCGAGTCCGGCGTCGGCTACATCGGTCTCCCGCTGAAGACGAACCCCGAGGCGTTCGGCAAGGTCGAGATCCGCAAGGCCATCTCGATGGCCATCGACCGGGACGCCATCACGAAGACCATCTTCAACGGCACCCGCAAGCCGGCGGACGACTTCATCAGCCCGATCATCCCGGGCTACCGCAAGGGCGCGCTGGGCGAGGTCGGCACCTACAACCCGACCAAGGCCAAGGAGCTCTACACCCAGGCCGGCGGCGTCCCGGGCAACAAGATCGAGCTCGGCTACAACGCCGACGGCGGCCACAAGGAGTGGATCGAGGCCGTCGCCAACCAGCTGAAGGCGAACCTCGGCGTCGAGGTCACCGCCAAGCCGTTCACCAAGTTCGGCGACATGCTGACCGAGCTGGGCGACCAGAAGTACAAGGGCGCCTTCCGCATGGCGTGGTCCATGGACTACCCGGCGGCCGAGAACTACCTCCGTCCGATCTTCTCGAAGGTCGCGATCGACAACGGCTCCAACTACGGCGCCTACGTCAACGAGGAGTTCGAGACCCTGCTTGACCAGGCCGACAAGACCGCCGACCCGGCGGAGGCCCTCAAGCTGTACCAGCAGGCCGATGACGTCATCATCAAGGACCTGCCGTACATCCCGGTCTTCACCTACATGTCTTCTTCGGCCTACTCCAAGTCCGTGAAGAACGTTGAGATCGACGCCCAGGGCCGCATGGACCTGGCCAAGGTCGAGCGCAACTAACACCCCTCTTCACACCAAGGGGACACCGGGGCAGGCAGGCGGAAGCAGGTTTCCGCCTGTCTGCCCCTTCCCCCTGCTCTTCTGTTGGAGGTCTGATGGGCCGCTACCTCATCCGCCGACTCATACAGGCGATCCCTGTCCTGATCGGTGCCACGTTCCTCATCTACTGGCTGGCTTTCAAGCTCCCCGGCGACCCGATCCAGGCGCTGGCCGGCGAGAAGAAGGCCGACCCCCTCGTCGCGGCGATGCTGCGCGAGAAGTACCACCTCGACCAGTCCTTCCTGGCGCAGTACTGGCACTACATCACCAACCTCGCCCAGGGGGACTTCGGCGAGACGCTCACCGGCCGTTCGGTGTGGGACAAGATCACCGAAGCCTTCCCCTACACGGTCAACCTGGCCCTCATCGCCTTCGCGATCGAGGCCGTCGTCGGCGTCCTCGCCGGCATCATGGCGGCCCTGCGCCGCGGCAGGTTCCTCGACCAGCTGGTGCTGCTCTCCACCCTCCTGGTCATCTCGGTGCCCGTCTTCGTCACCGGCTTCGTGCTCCAGCTCAGCCTCGGCGTGAAGCTCAAGACCGACTTCGGCTTCGACTTCTTCCCGGTCTCCTTCAACGAGGCCGACGGCATCCGCGCCTACCTCCTCCCGGCGCTGGTGCTCGCCTCGACCTCCCTGGCGTACGTGGCACGACTGACCCGTACCAGCCTGATGGAGACCATGCGCGCCGACTACGTGCGCACCGCGACCGCCAAGGGCCTGCCCCGCAGCCGCGTCGTGGGCCGCCACGCCCTGCGCAACGCGCTGATCCCGATCGTCACCTTCCTCGGTGCGGACCTCGGCTCCCTCATGGGCGGCGCCGTCATCACCGAGAAGATCTTCAACATCCACGGAATCGGCGGCCTGCTGGCCGAATCGGTCTACCGGAAGGAGGGCACGGTGATCGTCGGCGTCGTCTCGCTGCTGATCCTCGTGTACCTCGTCGCCAACCTGGCCGTGGACATGCTCTACGCCGTGCTCGACCCGAGGATCCGCTATGCGTGACACAACAACGGTGGGGGACGAGTTGACGACCGACACCCAGACCGCCGCGGCCCCCTCGGCGAGCAAGCACGCCAAGCCCGGGAAGAAGGAACGCGAGGCCAGCCTCTGGTCCGACGCGATGGGCGACCTCCGGCGCAACCCGGTGTTCATCATCGGCGCCGTCCTCGTGCTGTTCCTGCTCGTCCTGGCCGCCGTGCCGCAGCTGTTCACCAGCGGCAGCCCGTTCGACGCCACCGCGTGCAAGCTCCAGGACTCCCTCAAGACCCCCAGCTCCAACCACTGGTTCGGCTATGACATCCAGGGCTGCGACGTCTACACGCGCACCGTGTGGGCGGCCCGCAACTCCGTGATCGTCGGTATCACCACCACCAGCCTGGTGCTGATCGTCGGCAGCGCGCTCGGCCTGGTCGCCGGCTGGGTCGGCGGGGTCGTGGACAGCGTGCTGTCCCGCTTCACCGAGATCTTCTTCGCCATCCCGGTGCTCCTCGGCGGCATGCTGATCATGTCCGGCCTGCAGGGCAACGCCTGGACCGTCTCGGTCGTCCTCGCGACGCTGGGCTGGCCGCAGATCTTCCGCATCATGCGTTCCTCGGTGCTCCAGAACAAGAACAACGACTACGTGATGGCCGCCCGCGCCCTCGGCGCCGGCACCTGGCGCATCACGGTCCGGCACATCCTGCCGAACGCCGTCGCCCCCGTCATCGTGGTCGGCGCGATCAGCCTGGGTGTGTACATCTCCGCGGAGGCGGCCCTGTCGTACCTCGGTATCGGCGTCCAGCCGCCGGGGATCTCGTGGGGCCTGATGGTCAGCGACGCTTCCGTCCGCTGGCTCCAGGCGCCCCACGTACTGCTGTTCCCGGCCGCAGCGCTGAGCGTCACCGTGCTCGCGTTCATCATGGTCGGCGACGCGGTCCGCGACGCCCTCGACCCGAAGCTGCGCTGAGGAAGGGCGTACGTTGACCATCATCGACAAGACCTCGAACGTCCCCGCGCCCCGTTCGGCGCCGGAGGGGACCCCCCTGCTCGAAGTGCGCGACCTGCACGTCGAGTTCCACACGCGCGACGGTGTCGCCAAGGCCGTGAACGGCGTCTCGTACTCCGTGAACGCGGGCGAGACCCTCGCCGTCCTCGGCGAGTCCGGCTCGGGCAAGTCCGTGACGGCGCAGGCCATCATGGGCATCCTCGACATGCCGCCGGGCAGGATTCCGCACGGCGAGATCCTGTTCCAGGGCACCGACCTGCTGAAGCTGCCCGCCGAGGAGTTCCGCAAGGTCCGCGGCCAGAAGATCGCCATGATCTTCCAGGACGCGCTCTCCTCGCTGAACCCGGTGCACACCGTCGGCGCCCAGCTCGGCGAGATGTTCCGCGTCCACCGCGGCATGTCCAAGAAGGACGCCACCGCCAAGGCCGTCGAGCTCATGGACCGCGTGAAGATCCCCGCCGCCAAGGCGCGCGTGGGGGACTACCCGCACCAGTTCTCCGGCGGCATGCGCCAGCGCATCATGATCGCCATGGCGATGGCCCTGGAGCCCGACCTGATCATCGCCGACGAGCCCACCACGGCTCTCGACGTGACGGTCCAGGCCCAGGTCATGGACCTGCTCGCGGAGCTCCAGCGCGAGATGAACATGGGCCTGATCCTGATCACCCACGACCTCGGCGTCGTCGCCGACGTCGCGGACAAGATCGCCGTCATGTACGGCGGCCGGATCGTCGAGAACGCCCCGGTCCACGAGATCTACAAGCGCCCCGCGCACCCGTACACCCGCGGCCTGCTGGACTCGATCCCGCGCCTGGACCAGAAGGGCCAGGAGCTCTACGCGATCAAGGGCCTGCCGCCCAACCTGCTCAACATCCCGTCGGGCTGCGCCTTCAACCCGCGCTGCCCCAAGGCGCAGGACATCTGCCGCACCGACGTGCCGGTCCTGCACCCGGTGACCGAGCGGGACGGCGCCGACCTGCCCGGCCGCACCAGCGCGTGCCACTTCTGGAAGGAGCAGATCCATGGCTGAGCTCACCAAGAACGTCACCGAGCGCGAGCCGATCCTCCAGGTCCGCAACCTGGTCAAGCACTTCCCGCTGACCCAGGGCATCCTGTTCAAGAAGCAGGTCGGTGCGGTCAAGGCGGTCGACGGGATCTCCTTCGACCTGTACCGCGGTGAGACCCTCGGGATCGTCGGCGAGTCCGGTTGTGGCAAGTCCACCGTCGCCAAGCTGCTGATGAGCCTGGAGACCGCCACCTCCGGCGAGGTCTTCTACAAGGGCCAGGACATCACCAAGCTGTCCGGGCGCGCCATGAAGGCGGTCCGCCGCAACATCCAGATGGTGTTCCAGGACCCGTACACCTCGCTGAACCCGCGCATGACGGTCGGCGACATCATCGGGGAGCCCTTCGAGATCCACCCCGAGGTGGCCCCGAAGGGCGGACGGCGCCGCAAGGTCCAGGACCTCCTGGACGTCGTGGGCCTGAACCCGGAGTACATCAACCGGTACCCGCACCAGTTCTCCGGCGGCCAGCGCCAGCGCATCGGCATCGCCCGCGGCCTCGCGCTCAACCCGGAGATCATCATCTGCGACGAGCCGGTCTCCGCGCTCGACGTCTCGGTGCAGGCCCAGGTCATCAACCTGATGGAGAAGCTCCAGGACGAGTTCAACCTGTCCTACCTCTTCATCGCGCACGACCTGTCGATCGTCCGGCACATCTCGGACCGCGTCGGCGTCATGTACCTCGGCAAGATGGCCGAGATCGGTACCGACGGCGAGATCTACGAGCACCCGACCCACCCGTACACCCAGGCGCTGCTGTCGGCCGTGCCGGTGCCGGACCCGGCTGCCCGTGAGGGCCGCGAGCGCATCATCCTCACCGGTGACGTGCCGTCCCCGGCCAACCCGCCGTCGGGCTGCCGCTTCCGCACCCGCTGCTGGAAGGCCCAGGACAAGTGCTCCACGGAGGAGCCCCTGCTGGCGATCCCGGAGCGGTTCAGGGGTCTGGACGTCCTGGCCGCGCACGAATCGGCGTGCCACTTCGCGGAGGAGAAGGCCATCCTGGCCGTCTGACCCCCGCCGAGGGCGTACGCCCCCCCAGAGCGCCCGGCACCGGATCACTCCGGCACCGGGCGCTCCGGCGTTCCCCGTACGGGAAAGGCGGTTGCACCGGGCTGCCGTCCGGGCCGAGAGTGGGCCGATGACCGCCATGCTGACCGTCCGGCCCGCCGGGCCCGGGGACGCGTCCGACATCTGCGCCCTGCTCAACGCCGTCGACATGATCGAGATCGGCCGCCCGGAGACCGACCTGGGCACCGTCGAGGCCGACCTCAACCATCCCGGCGTCGACCTCGCCACCGACTCCTGGCTCGCCTTCGAGGGCGGCCGGCTCCTGGCCTACGCCCTCGTCTGGGCCGACGCAGGCCCCGGCCGCGTCGACGGCGACCACTACGTCCTGCCCGGCCACCCGGAGGCCGCCGCGCTCCTGTTGGACCGTATGGAGGGCCGGGCCCGCGAGATGGCCGCCGGAACCGGCCCCGGCGCCCTGCGGATGCAGCTCAACGTCGAACCGACCCTGGACCTCTCGCTCCTGACCGGCCGCGGCTACCACACCATCCGCCGCTACCAGGTCATGACCAAGTCCCTGTCCCCGGCCGCCGACCCGGCCCCCGCCCCGCCGGCCGGGCTGTCCCTGCGCCACTGCGGCGCCGACGAGGCCGACCGCCGCCGCGCCCACGCCCTGGTCGAGGAGACCTTCGCGGCGCACTTCGGGCACGTGGACCGCGCGTACGAGCCCTGGCTGGACCACCTCGACGCCCGGCAGCTCGACTGGTCGCTGGTGTGGATCGCGAGCCTGCCCGGCGCGGGCGACGCGGCCGTGCTCCTCACCCGCGACGACCGCACCAGCATGGGCTGGCTCAGCCACATCGGCGTACGGAAGGAGCTGCGCGGCCGCGGCATCGGCGGGTTCCTGCTGCGCCACGGCTTCGCCGCCTACGCGGCGCGGGGCCGCGACACCGTCGGCCTCGGCGTGGACACCCACAACGAAACCGGCGCGCTGGCGCTCTACGAGGCGCACGGGATGGGGCTGCACTACGCGGTGGACACCTGGGAGCTGTCATTGCACCCACAGGGGTGACAGGCGGGTGACGCGGGGGTGCAATCGGTCCAACCAGGAGTGTGTGGGACCCCGGATCGGGTGACATTGGCCCCTACGTGAGTCTTGGGATCCCAGAGGAGGCACTCCATGCGCGGAGTCACCCACGCCAAGTGGACCGCATGTGCCGTGGCCGTCGCCCTCGCGGCGACGGCCTGCGGCGGCGGGGGCGACAGCGGGGGCGACGGAGACGGCGCCGGGATCGTCAGCTCCTCGTGGGGCGATCCGCAGAATCCGCTGGAGCCGGCCAACACCAACGAGGTGCAGGGCGGCAAGGTCCTCGACATGCTCTTCCGGGGCCTGAAACGGTACGACCCGAAGACCGGCGAGGCCAAGGACATGGTCGCCGAGAAGATCGAGACGACGGACAGCCAGAACTTCACCGTCACGCTGAAGGACGGCTGGAAGTTCAGCAACGGCGAGCCCGTCACCGCGCAGTCCTTCGTGGACGCCTGGAACTACGGCGCGGACGTCCGCAACAAGCAGAACAACGCGCCGTTCTTCTCGGACATCGTCGGCTACGACGACCTGCACCCGAAGTCCGGCGACCCCAAGACCAAGACGATGTCCGGCCTGGTGGTCAAGGACCCCAAGACCTTCACGGTGGCCCTCAAGGAGAAGTTCTCCACCTGGCCCGAGACCCTCGGCTACCAGGCCTTCTCCCCGCTCCCGAAGGCCTTCTTCACCGACCACGCCGGCTGGCTGAACAAGCCCGTCGGCAACGGCCCGTACACGGTGGACTCGTACACCAAGGGCACCGGCATGAAGCTTCGCGCGTGGGACGGCTACCCCGGCGCGGACAAGGCGCAGAACGGCGGCGTGGACCTCAAGGTCTACACCGACAACAACACCGCCTACACGGACCTGATCTCCGGAAACCTCGACCTCGTCGACGACGTCCCGGCCCAGCAGCTCAAGAGCGTCCAGAACGACCTCGGCGACCGCTACATCAACCAGCCGGCCCTCATCATCCAGACCCTCACCTTCCCGCTGTACGACCCCCAGTGGGGCAAGGCGGGCGTGGAGAAGGTCCGCCAGGGCATCTCGCGGGCGATCAACCGCGAAGAGATCACCAAGCAGATCTTCCGGGACACCCGCACCCCCGCCAAGGACTGGACCTCGCCGGCCCTCGGCGAGCAGGGCGGCTTCTCCGCGACCGCCTGCGGCGACGCCTGCGTCTACGACCCCGCCGAAGCCAAGAAGCTCATCCAGGAGGGCGGCGGCCTGCCCGGCGGCAAGGTCACGCTGACCTCCAACGTGGACACCGGCTCGCACCGCGAGTGGATGGACGCCGTCTGCAACAGCATCAACAACGCCCTCGGCGAGGGCCCGGTCTGCACGGTCAACCCCATCGGCACCTTCGCCGACTTCCGCAACCAGCAGAGCAGCTTCAAGCTGACCGGCCCCTTCCGCTCCGGCTGGCAGGCCGACTACCCGCTGATCCAGAACTTCCTGGAGCCGCTGTACTACACGGACGCCTCCTCGAACTACGGCAAGTTCAGCAACGCGGACTTCGACAAGCTCGTCGACCAGGCCAACCAGGAGAGCGACACGGCGAAGGCCACGGCCACGTTCCGCGACGCCGAGAAGATCCTCGCCGAGCAGATGCCGTCCATCCCGCTCTGGTACCAGAACGGCAGCGCCGGCTACTCCGAGCGGCTCTCGGACGTGACCCTGAACCAGTTCAGCGTCCCGGTCTACGACCAGATCAAGGTCAGCTGACCCCTCGACGGATCGATCCTGGAGCAGTCCATGGGACGTTACGTGATCCGGCGGCTGCTCCAGATGATCCCGGTGTTCATCGGCAGCACGTTCCTGATCTTCTTCATGGTGTACGCGCTCGGTGACCCCGTCGCGGCCCTCTTCGGAGACAAGGCCCCCGACCCCGCCACCGCCGCGCGCATCCGCAAGGACCTCTACCTCGACCAGCCCCTGTGGAAGCAGTACCTCCACTACATGGGCCAGATCTTCCAGGGCGACTTCGGCACGGCCTTCAACGGGCAGAGCGTCACCTCCCTGATGGCGACCGCCTTCCCCGTCACCCTGCGCCTGACGATCGTCGCCATCGTCATCGAGGTCGTCGTCGGCATCACCCTCGGCGTCGTCAGCGGCCTGCGCCGCGGCAGGTCCGTCGACACCAGCGTGCTGGTGCTGACCCTCGTCGTCATCTCCGTGCCGACCTTCGTCACCGGCTACCTGCTCCAGTACCTCTTCGGCGTCAAATGGGGCTGGGTCCGGCCCACCGTCTCCCCGGACGCCCCCTTCAGCGAGCTGATCCTGCCGGGTATCGTGCTCGCCCTCGTCTCCCTCGCCTACGTCACCCGGCTCTCGCGCACCTCGATCGCCGAGAACGTCAAGGCCGACTACGTCCGCACCGCCGTGGCCAAGGGCCTGCCGCGCCGCAGGGTCGTCACCCGGCACCTGCTGCGCAACTCCCTCATCCCCGTGGTCACCTTCATCGGCACCGACATCGGCGCCCTCATGGGCGGCGCCATCGTCACCGAGCGGATCTTCAACATCCACGGCGTCGGCTACCAGCTCTACCAGGGCATCCTGCGCAACAACGCCCCCACGGTCGTCGGCTTCGTGACCATCCTCGTCATCGTCTTCCTGGTGGCGAACCTGCTCGTCGACCTGCTCTACGCGGTCCTGGACCCGAGGATCCGCTATGCCTGAGCCCGAGCGTCCCGAGCGTCCCGAGCGTCCAGAGCGCGCGGAAGGACCCGGCGGCTACGACCCCGTCGGCCCCCGCCGGCACGAGGCGATCTCACCCACCGGCCAAGGAGGTGCCATGGATCTGGCCCTAGAGGAGGCCGAGAGCCTGGAGAAGGGCCCCGGACCGGGACCCGCAGGCGGCACCGGACCCCAGGAGAAGGCCCGCTCCCTGTGGTCCGACGCCTGGCACCAGCTGCGCCGCAACCCGGTCTTCGTCGTCTCCTCCCTGCTGATCCTCTTCCTGATCGTCATCTCGATCTGGCCCCGGCTCATCGCCGGCGGCGACCCGCTCCAGTGCGACCTGTCCAAGTCCCAGCAGGGCGCGTCCCCCGGACACCCCTTCGGCTACGACACCCAGGGCTGCGACGTCTACACCCGCACCGTCTACGGAGCCCGCGCCTCCATCACCGTCGGCATCTGCGCCACCCTCGGCGCCGCCCTGCTCGGCTCCGCGCTCGGCGGACTCGCCGGCTTCTTCGGCGGCTGGTCGGACTCGCTGCTCTCCCGGGTCGCCGACATCTTCTTCGGCATCCCGGTCGTCCTCGGCGGACTCGTCTTCCTGTCCGTGGTCACCAGCGACACCGTCTGGCCCGTGGTCGGCTTCATCGTGCTGCTGGGCTGGCCGCAGATCGCCCGCATCGCCCGCGGATCGGTGATCACCGCGAAACAGAACGACTACGTCCAGGCCGCCCGGGCGCTGGGCGCCGGCAACGGCCGGATGCTGCTGCGGCACGTGGCACCGAACGCCGTCGCGCCCGTCATCGTCGTCGCCACCATCGCCCTGGGCACGTACATCGCCCTGGAGGCCACCCTGTCCTTCCTCGGCGTCGGCCTGCGCCCGCCCACCGTCTCCTGGGGCATCGACATCTCCAACGCGGCCCCGCAGATCCGCAACGCCCCGCACATGCTGCTCTACCCCGCGGGCGCGCTCAGCCTGACCGTGCTCGCCTTCATCATGCTCGGCGACGCGGTGCGCGACGCCCTCGACCCCAAGCTGCGCTGAGGAGCCCCCGCACATGCTGCTCGAAGTCCGCGACCTGCACGTGGAATTCAAGACGCGCGACGGAGTCGCGAAGGCGGTCAACGGCGTCGACTACTCGGTGGACGAGGGCGAGACCCTCGCGGTGCTCGGCGAGTCCGGCTCGGGCAAGTCGGTCACCGCCCAGGCCGTGATGGGCATCCTGGACTCGCCCCCCGGCCGCATCGCGGGCGGCGAGATCCTCTTCAAGGGCGAGGACCTGCTGAAGATGAAGGAGGAGCGGCGCAGGAAGGTCCGCGGCGCCGAGATGGCGATGATCTTCCAGGACGCGCTGTCCTCCCTCAACCCCGTCCTCAGCGTGGGCGCCCAGCTCGGCGAGATGTACGAGGTCCACCGCGGGATGTCCCGCAAGGCCTCCCGGGCCAAGGCCGTCGAGCTGATGGACCGGGTGAAGATCCCGGCGGCCAAGGAGCGCGTGGGGGACTACCCGCACCAGTTCTCCGGCGGCATGCGCCAGCGCATCATGATCGCCATGGCGCTGGCCCTGGAGCCCTCGCTGATCATCGCGGACGAGCCGACCACCGCCCTCGACGTCACCGTCCAGGCCCAGGTCATGGACCTGCTCGCGGAACTCCAGCGCGAACTGAACATGGGTCTCATCCTGATCACCCACGACCTCGGCGTCGTCGCCGACGTCGCCGACAAGATCGCCGTCATGTACGCCGGCCGGATCGTCGAGGCGGCCCCCGTCCACGAGATCTACCGGGCGCCCGCCCACCCGTACACCCGGGGCCTGCTGGACTCGATCCCGCGCCTGGACCAGAAGGGCCAGGAGCTGTACGCCATCAAGGGCCTGCCGCCCAACCTGCTGGCCATCCCGCCCGGCTGCGCCTTCAACCCGCGCTGCCCGATGGCGCGGGCCGCCTGCCGCGCCGAGGTGCCGCCGCTCGCGCGGGTCGCCGAGGAGCGGACCAGCGCCTGCTTCTTCTGGAAGGAGTGCCTCCATGGCTGAGTCCCTTCTCGAGGTGAAGGACCTGGTCAAGCACTACCCGCTGACCCAGGGCGTCGTCTTCCGCAAACTGATCGGCGCGGTCAAGGCCGTGGACGGGGTCTCCTTCTCCCTGAAGGCAGGCGAGACGCTGGGCATCGTCGGCGAGTCCGGCTGCGGCAAGTCGACCGTGGCCAGGATGCTGGTCAACCTGGAGCGGCCGACCGCGGGCGCGATCTCGTACAAGGGCGAGGACATCACCAAGCTGTCCGGGCGCGCCCTGAAGGCCGTCCGCCGCAACATCCAGATGGTGTTCCAGGACCCGTACACCTCGCTGAACCCGCGCATGACGGTCGGCGACATCATCGGCGAGCCGTACGAGATCCACCCCGAGGTCGCCCCCAAGGGCGACCGGCGGCGCAAGGTGCAGGACCTGCTGGACGTGGTCGGACTCAACCCCGAGTACATCAACCGGTACCCGCACCAGTTCTCCGGCGGCCAGCGCCAGCGCATCGGCATCGCCCGCGGCCTCGCCCTGCGGCCGGAGGTCATCGTCGCCGACGAGCCGGTCTCCGCGCTCGACGTCTCGGTGCAGGCCCAGGTGATCAACCTGCTGGAGAAGCTCCAGGACGAGTTCGACCTGTCCTACGTCTTCATCGCCCACGACCTGTCGATCGTCCGGCACATCTCCGACCGGGTCGGCGTCATGTACCTCGGCCGGATCGTCGAGATCGGCACCGACACCCAGATCTACGACCACCCCACCCACCCGTACACGCAGGCCCTGCTCTCCGCCGTCCCCGTACCCGACCCCGGAGCGCGCGCCCACCGCGAGCGGATCATCCTCTCCGGCGACGTCCCCTCCCCGGCGAACCCGCCGTCCGGCTGCCGCTTCCGCACCCGCTGCTGGAAGGCCGAATCCCGCTGCGCCACGGAGGTCCCGCTGCTGGCCGTCCCGGCGGTCTTCCCCCCGGGACCGGCGGCCCACCCGTCGGCCTGTCACTTCGCGGCGGAGAAGCAGGTGGTCCCGCCGCCCCCGCAGGACACGGGCCGGTAGTCCGCGGGCTCCCGGGCCGGCCGCCGCGCCGCCCGGGGACCGGTGCCCCGCCGCCGCCTGTCCACGGAGCGGACGGGAGGCGTCCGGAGGCGATCATTTCCCGCCACCCGCGCGCGGGCGCCCGCGCGGCCGGTGCCGTCCCGGCAACTCCGTTTACACGGGGGCAACTTGACCGTATCTGCCCCGAGATATCAAGCGTGCAGCCTGGGCCGGGTGCGGCCGTGCGGGTGCCGACAACCGGCCGGGGAGGCGCACAGCCTCCCCGGCCGGCCTCCCCCGTGACCCCGGCCGTGCACCACGTACGCCCCTCGCGCTGCCGGAATTCGATCGGTGGGCTGGCACGGATAGTTATGATTCGTAGCGCATGGTGGGTATGCATCTCGCCGAGCACGATTGCGCGAATACGCGAACCGATGTCCGCTCGACGTGGAGGTGAAACGCCGTGGCACTCTCGATCTCGGCCGTGGTGCTGCTGGCGATCGTCGTCTTCCTGCTGGTCCGCAAGTCGGGCCTGAAGGCGGGACACGCGGTGGTCTGCGTACTCCTCGGCTTCTACCTGGCGAGCTCCACCATCGCCCCCACCCTCAACCAGCTCACTTCCAACGTGGCGAGCATGATCAGTGGGCTCAAGTTCTAGACCTCTCCGCCTAGGCTTGCCCCATGAACGGTCTTCCCGCCCGTCGTCTGCTGCTCGTGCACGCGCACCCCGACGACGAGTCGATCAACAACGGCGTCACCATGGCGAAGTACGCGGCCGAGGGCGTGCACGTCACCCTGGTGACCTGCACCCTCGGCGAAGAGGGTGAGGTCATCCCGCCCGCCCTCGCCCACCTGGCGGCCGACCGCGACGACACCCTCGGCCCCCACCGCATCGGCGAGCTCGCCGCGGCCATGGCCGAACTGGGCGTCACCGACCACCGGTTCCTCGGCGGCCCCGGCCGCTTCCGGGACTCCGGGATGATGGGCGCGCCGCAGAACACCCGCCCCGGAGCCTTCTGGTCCGCCGACGTGGACGAGGCCGCCGCCCACCTCGTCGAGGTGATCCGCGAGGTGCGCCCGCAGGTGCTCGTCACCTACGACCCCGACGGCGGGTACGGCCACCCGGACCACATCCAGGCCCACCGCGTCGCCACCCGCGCCGCCGAACTCGCCGCGGAGGGCGGGTACCGTCCCGACCTCGGCGGGCCGCACCGGATCGGGAAGGTCTACTGGAACCGGGTCCCGCTGTCCGTGGCCGAGGCGGGCTTCGCCCGGCTGCGCGCGGACCGTACGGTCCCGTTCCCCGGGACGGCCACCCCGCAGGACGTGCCGGGGGTCGTCGACGACGGGCGGATCACCGCCGAGATCGGCGGCGAGAAGGCCTTCGTGGCCGCCAAGACCGCCGCCATGCGGGCCCACGCCACCCAGATCGCCGTGGACGGGCCCTTCTTCGCCCTCTCCAACGACCTCGGGCAGCCGCTGTTCACCCGCGAGTACTACGAACTCGTCGACGGGCGGCCCGGCGTGCCGGCCGGCGAGCGCGAGCACGACCTCTTCGCGGGGGTGGAGGCGTGACCGGGGCGACGGGGCCCGGCCGGATCGCCGGTTGCCTGGGCCTGCTGGTGGCGGGCGTGCTGACGGGCACGGCCGGCTGGCTGGTGGTGGACCTGTGGTTCCCCGGCGGGCTGGTGCTCGCCCTGTTGGCCCTCTTCGGGCTGTTCCTCGGCGGGCGGATCGCCCTCGGGCCCGGGCTCGGCGTGGGCGGCGCCGCGGGCGGCTGGTTCCTCGCGTACGTGATGCTCGGCATCCCGCGCCCCGAGGGCGACTTCCTGTTGAGTTCGTCCGGAATCGGTATGTACGCATACCTTTTGGGGGGAATCGTGCTGGCTGTGATGTGTGCCACGACGCGCGCGATCCCGGATCGGCCGGTTTCGGCCGCACCGTCCGCCAAGTGACGTGGCGTTGGACATCGCCCGAGGGCCGGTCCGGCGGGGTCGGAACAGGCCGCGATAGGTGCTTGCGGGGGGATTTGCGGGGTCCGTGAGGAACCGCTCGTTCCCGGGGGTCGGTTGCGTACGGGTGACGGCCAGTATGGTGGACGGGCCGCCGAGCTGCCCGCGCACGGTATGACGGGCGGCGGAGCCAACCGGGAGAACCTGCCTTGAGTCGTGAAACTGACAGTTCGTCCTCCGGGCCCCAGGGGCGCGGTGGAGCCGCCTACCCCTCGGGTACCCCGCCGTATGGAACCGGCCAGAATCCGTCCACGACTGTGCCGACCGGGCCCGGCGCGACCCCGGAGGAGAACCCTGTGACCTCGAAGCCGTCCACGCCCGAATCCGACGGGCCCAAGACCGAGACCACTCTGACGACCCGGATCCGGATCAACATCCCGGGCTCGCGGCCGATCCCGCCGGTGGTCGTGCGCAAGCCGATGGGGGCCCCCGCCGACGAGGCGGCCGCCGAACCGGCGCCGCCGCAGACCCGGGCGCCGGGCGCCGCGCCCTCCGCGCAGCCCGCGCCGGGGCCGGGGCGGCCCCTGCCGACCCGGATCGAGGCCGCGCAGGAGCCGGCCGCCCCGCAGGGCGGGCCGGCCGAGGGCGGGGAGGCGGCCAGCAACTGGTTCGCCCCGCGCAAGTCGGCCCCGCAGGCCCCGCCGCAGGGACAGGCCCCGCCGCAGTCGCCGGCGCCCGGCCAGGCGCCCGGAATCCCGGCCGGGGCCCCGCAGGGCCAGGGCCAGGGCCCGTTCCAGGCCCCGCCCGCGGCCCCGCTCCCGGGACGCACCCCGCAGCCTCCGGCGGCGCAGGGCGGCTTCGCCCCGCCGCGCTCCGCGGGCGCGCCCGCCTCGGGCTACAGCCCGGACTACGCCCCGCAGCCGCCCGCCCCGGCCGGCCCGCTGCCCGGCGGCCCCGGTGTCGGGGCGGCCCAGGGCTACCCCGGGTGCCCGGGCGGGCAGGGCGACGCGGGTCCCGTCACCGAGGCGTTCCCCGCCTACGGCGGCCCGGGCACCGGCGGCCCGGCCGGACCCACGGGCGGCCACGGCTTCGGCAGCGGTTCGGTCGGCGCTCCCCCCGGCGGCCCCCGCGCCGACGCGGCGCCCCGCTGGCCCGGCCCCGGGACGGACGGGTCCGGCCCCGTACCGAGGCCGGCTCCGGCGCCGAAACCGGTCCCCGCCCCCGCGGCGGTGCCCAGCCCCGCGCGCCCGAAGGCGAAGGCCCCGGCCAAGCCCGTCAAGAAGGCCCGCTCCAAGCCCCTCCTCCTGGGCGTCGCCCTCCTCGGCGTCCTCGGCGTGGCCTACGGCGCCGGACTGCTGCTGAACCACTCCGACGTCCCCAAGGGCACCACCGTCCTCGACGTCGACATCAGCGGCAGCCGCGACGAGGCCGTGGCCAAGCTCCAGACGGCCTTCGGCGCCCGCGCCGCCGCCCCGCTCCAGCTCACCGTCGGCGGCAAGCAGGTCGAACTGAAGCCGGAGAAGGCCGGCCTGACGCTGGACAGCCAGACCACCGTCCGCAACGCGGCCGGCAGCGACTACAACCCCGTCACCGTCATCGGCTCCCTCCTCGGCCAGGAGCGCGAGGCGACCCCCGTGATGCCGGTCGACGAGGAGAAGCTCCAGGTCGCGCTCCAGGAACTCGCGGGCACGTCCGGCTCGGTCACCGAGGGCACCATCACCTTCGACACCGGCAAGCCCGTCGCCGTGCCCGGCACCCCCGGCACCACCCTCGACGCCGACGCCTCGGCCGCCCTGGTCACCAAGGCCTTCCGCGACACGGTGGCCACCGGCAAGGCCGCCCCGGTCGAACTGCCGGTCACCGCCAAGGCGCCGGTGATCGACCAGGCCGAACTCGACCGCGCCATGAAGGAGTTCGCCGAGCCCGCGATGTCGGCCAACGCCGTCGTCAAGATCGGCGGCAAGCCCCTGGCCTTCGGCTCCAAGTCCCTGCCGAAGATCCTCAGCATGCAGCCGGTGGAGGGCCACCTCGTCCCGAAGTTCGACCTGGAAGCCCTCAAGGAGGTCTACGGGAACACCTTCGACGGGATCCTGATCACCCGGGGCAGCGGCACCAAGACCGCGGTCACCCCGCAGGACGTGGCCGGCGCCCTAGGCGAGGCCCTGCGCGGCAAGACCACCGCCGAGCGGACCGTCGTCGTCGACACCAACCCGTCATGACCGTCCGGGGGCCGGGGCACCGCCCCGGCCCCGGCGTCAGTTCAGCAGCGCGCGGGCCGACGCGGCCTCCGCGCGGATGCGGCCCGCCGCGGTGACGTCGATCGCGTCCACGACCGTCGCGTACGACTCCAGCTCGGCGGCCCCCTCCTGGAAGGCGCCCCGCTCCACCAGCAGCCGCGCCCGCTCGTACCGGAGCGACGCCGGGTGCGACGGCAGCAGCAGCGACAGGTCCAGCGCCCACAGCGCCACCCCGGAGTGCTCGGGCCTGGCCGAGGCCCACGCCCGGACGTTGTTCAGGATCCGCAGCACGATGTCCCGGGTCCGCGCCGGGGTCCGCGGCCCGTCGGCCAGTTCGGCCGGCCCCGTCCCCAGCGAGGCGCCGCCCGCGAACGGATCCACCACCACGCCCTCCTCCGGGTCCCCGAAGCCCACCACGAAGTGCCCAGGCAGCCCCAGCCCGTACACCGGCGCCCCCGCCCGCCGCGCGACCTCCAGCCAGACCACCGACAACAGGATCGGCAGCCCGCGCCGCCGCCTCAGCACCTCGTGCAGCAGCGAGGACTCCAGCCGGTCGTAGTCCGCCGGGGTGCCGTGGAAGCCGAGCCGTCCGCCGAGCAGTTCCGTGACCGCCGAGGCCCACGCCCGCCCGCCCCGCAGCCCGTACGGCAGCATCCCCGCGAGCCGGTCCAGCTCGATCTGCGCCCAGTCCATGGCGCGTTCGTCCAGGTCCGGGTCGCCCTCCGCCGCCAGCAGCAGGCACAGCAGCGCCAGGTCGGGGCGCTCCGACCGGGCCTCCGCCGCGAACTGCTCCCGCCAGCCGGACGTCACGCCGCCTCCCGGAGCTGCCGGTAGTGGTGGTAGCTGTGGTGCGTGGCGAAGCCCAGGCCGTCGTACAGGGCCCGCGCGGCCGCGTTGTCCGCCTCCACCTGGAGCCAGGCCGCCGACGCGCCCTCCTCCAGCGCCCGCCGGGCCAGGGCCGCCATCACCGCCGTCGCCAGTCCCTCCCGCCGGTGCGCCGGGTCGACCGTCACGGCCGCGAAGCCCGCCCACCGCCCGTCCACCACGCACCGGCCGACTGCGCGGCCGCCCGGCAGCGCCGCGAACCACACCGACGGCCCCTCCACCAGCATCCGCCGGGCGAGCTCCGGGTCGTCCACCTTCCCGTAGCGCCCGAGCCACTCCTCGTCCGGGGTGCGCGTCAGCCGTATCTCCGCGGCCGCCGGCGCGTCCACGTCGCCCACCGGGGCCAGCGCGCCGATCCGCACCTGCGCCGAGACCTCGGCCGCCCAGCCGAGCCGCTCCAGCTCCGAGCAGAGCAGCTCCTGGGTGCCGGCGGCGCCCGTGGCGGCCTGTACGTACGCCGGGAGGCCGCGCCGCGCGTACCAGGAGGTCACCCGCGCGAGTGCATCCTCCAGCGGCATCCCCGGATCGCCGAGCGGCAGGACCGAGTTGGCGCGCCGGGTGAATCCGGCGGCCGCCCGTAGTGTCCACTCGCCCAGGGGCTCGCTCTCCAGCGGCGGCCAGGCCCGCGCGGTGATCCGCGCGAGCTCCTCGAAGGAGGCCGCCGGACCCCGCCGGCGGGCCGGGGCTGCGGGCACGACCTTGCCCGCCACCAGCGACGATTCCGAAATGCGGACCGCCTGGCCGTTCTTCTTTGTGATCAGGAGCACACCCCCGTACCAGGATGTGAGAACCCCTACCGTGTCCGCGAACTCGGGTGATCCGCCCGCCCCCGGCTCCACCCGTCGTACAGAGACTCGTTTCCCCACGTCAGCCGGGGTGATACGGATCTCCAGCAGTCCGCCTGCAGCGATTTCCACAGCTCTGTCCGCCCCTCCTGTTCGGATCGTGCCCGGGAACGGAGATACTAGGTGCGGGCATCGACGACGCCGCGCTCCCGCGCGATATGGAAGCCCTACCGAGGAGGAACGAGAGCGTGACCTACGTCATCGCGGAGCCTTGTGTCGACGTCAAGGACAAGGCATGCATCGAAGAGTGCCCCGTCGACTGCATCTACGAGGGCCAGCGGTCCTTGTACATCCACCCGGACGAGTGCGTCGACTGTGGTGCCTGTGAGCCGGTCTGCCCGGTCGAGGCCATCTTCTACGAGGACGACACTCCGGAGGAGTGGAAGGACTACTACAAGGCGAACGTCGAGTTCTTCGACGAGCTCGGTTCGCCCGGTGGTGCCTCCAAGCTCGGCCTGATCGAGCGCGACCACCCCTTCGTCGCGGCGCTTCCCGCCGGCATCAACGGCGAACACTGACCTTTCACGGCAGAAGCACCCCCTCGGCCCCGTGCGGCCTGCCCGCCGCACGGGGCCGAGGTGTTTCGCGCCCCCACGCAGAGAGAGCAGAGACCCCCGTGGCCGCAGTATCCGACCGTCTTCCCGTCTTCCCCTGGGACAAGCTGGAGCCGTACAAGGCCACGGCGGCGGCCCACGCGGACGGCATCGTCGACCTGTCGATCGGCACGCCCGTGGACCCGGTGCCCCGGCTGATCCAGCAGGCCCTCACCGACGCCGCCGACTCGCCGGGCTACCCCACGGTGTGGGGCACGGTCGCCCTGCGCGACGCGATCACGGGCTGGGTGCGCGGACGGCTCGGCGCGAGCGCCGCCGGACACGCCAACGTCCTGCCGGTCGTCGGCTCGAAGGAACTGGTGGCGTGGCTGCCGACCCAGCTGGGCCTCGGCGCCGGCGACAAGGTCGCCTACCCCCGGCTCGCCTACCCCACGTACGAGGTCGGCGCGCGGCTGTGCGGCGCGGAGCCCGTCGTGTACGACGACCCGACGGAGCTGGACCCGGCCGGCGTCCGGCTGCTGTGGCTCAACTCCCCGTCCAACCCCACCGGCAAGGTCCTCCCCAAGGAGGAGCTGATCCGGATCGTGGCCTGGGCGCGCGAGCACGGGATCCTGATCTTCAGCGACGAGTGCTACCTGGAGCTCGGCTGGGAGGCCGAGCCGGTCTCCGTCCTTCACGACGACGTCTGCGGCGGCTCCTACGAGGGCCTCGTCGCGGTCCACTCCCTCTCCAAGCGGTCCAACCTGGCCGGCTACCGGGCGGCGTTCGCCGCCGGCGACGCGGCCGTGCTCGGCGAGCTGCTGCAGATCCGCAAGCACGGCGGGATGATGACCCCCGCCCCCGTGCAGGCGGCCACCGTGGCGGCCCTGGGCGACGACACGCACGTGGCCGAGCAGCGCGAGCGCTACGCGGCCCGCCGCGCCGCACTGCGCACCGCCCTGGAGGCGCACGGCTTCCGCGTCGAGCACAGCGAGGCCAGCCTCTACCTCTGGGTGACCCGGGACGAGCCCTGCTGGGACACCGTCGCCCACCTCGCGGAGCTCGGCATCCTGGTCGCGCCGGGGGACACCTACGGCGAGGCGGGCGCGCGGTTCGTGCGCGTCGCCTTCACCGCCACCGACGAGCGCGTCGCGGCGGCCGTCAAGCGCCTCGGCTGAGCCGGGCCCCGCACCCGCCGTACCGAAACAGCCCGAAGGGGCCGGGAGTTCGTGCTCCCGGCCCCTTCGGTGTCCTGCGGCGGTCAGCCGCCGAGCGGCAGTCCGCCCAGCGGCAGGGCCCCGGTCGGCGAGCCGGTCGGCAGCGAGCCCGTCGGGAGCTCGCCGGTGGGCAGCGAGCCGACCGGCAGGTCCTTCGCGGCGGGCAGCCCGCCGAGCATCGGCGCGGCGGTGCCCACCAGGTCGGCGGCGGCCGGCACGGCCTCGGTGGCGGTGTCCGTGGCCGCCGTGGCGCCGGCGGCGTCGGGTGCGGTGAGGGGTGCGGTGAGCGCGTCCAGCTGCGGCACGGACTCCAGGCCCGCGGCGCTGGCCGCGCCGGCCGCACCGACCACGGGCGCTGCCCCGGCTGCGAGGAGCAGCGCGGCACGGGCGATCCGGCGGGTCAGGGGGAGGGACATGATGCTCCTAAGCGGTAGCGGCTGAGTACGCCGTGTACAACCGCTCGCGGGGCGGGTGGAGTTGCGGATGCCCCGGGTAAAGGATCGGTAACGCATCGTTTAATCGGCCTGCGTGACAAATGCATTCAGCACGCGCCCACCAGGCCTTCCGTGCCTCCGCGGACCCGCCCGGGCCCCGCACCGGCCACCCCCGCACGGGTGACGCCTCGTACGCGCGGCCGGGTGCCTCCGGCGGGCTTCCGGGCCGCCCCGGCAGCCCTCAGCGGGCGGTGAAGATCCGGACCTCGCCGACCGGGGCGGCCTGCCGCTCGCCGCCCTCCGCCGCGCCCTCCGCCGCGCCGTCCGCACCCGTGGGCCGCCACGCGCGGCCGGCCCGGCCGCCGGTCCAGTCCTCGCCGCCGTACGAGACCCGTGCGATCCCCAGCTCCTGGGACCGGGCCACCGCCCAGTGCGCCACGGCACGGCCGCGCCGCTCCTCGGCCGCACCGCCGTCCCGCTCCAGCCGGACGTCGACCCGGCCCTGCGGAGCCCCGCCCGCGGCCGCGGTGTCCGCGACCGCCCCGCCGGGGCCGCCGCCCAGCGCCCCCTCGCCGAAGGCCCGCACCAGCTCCGTCCGCACCCGCGCCGGATCGCCGCCCGCCGGAACCGGACCCGAGCAGACCAGGGTTCCGGCCCCGCCGAAGGCGGCCGTCAGGACCGTCGCGTCCGGCTCGTGCTTGGCGTACGCCTGCGGGAAGCCGCTGCGCTGCACCTTCTGCGCGGCCACCGTCAGCGGCAGCCGCGAGTACCCCGGGACCTCGGCGAGGTGGTCGTAGAAGATCGCGGCCGAGTAGACCGGGTCCGTGATCTGCTCCGGAGTGCCCCAGCCCATCGAGGGCCGCTGCTGGAACAGGCCGAGCGAGTCCCGGTCCCCGTGGTCGAGGTTGCGCAGCGCCGACTCCTGCATCGCCGTGGCCAGCGCGATGGTCACCGCCCGGTCCGGCAGGCCCTTGGAGATCCCGACCGCCGCTATCGTCGCCGCGTTCGAGGCCTGCTCCGGGGACAGCTCGTACTGCTCGGGGTCGGCGCCGGCCGCGGAGGCGGTGCAGTACGGGGCGCCGCCGCCGTTGGAGTTCCGCTGGACGGCGAAGTACCCGATCACCGCGAACAGGACGAGGAGACCGACGGCCACGCGCAGCGGTCTGCGGCGGCGGGAGCGGGGAGGACGGTTCTCGGACACGCGGCCCACCGTACTTGAGACATGTGACGCGTCCACCGGCCGGACGACGCGGCATCCGCGCAGCCCCGGGCGCTAGGGTCGGTTCCATGTCCGAATCCGAGCTGGACCTCACCCTGGACGCCGCCGAGCTGACCGCCCGGCTCGTCGACATTCCGTCCGTGAGCGGCGACGAGGAGGTACTCGCCGACCTCGTGGAACACGCGCTGCGCGCCCTGCCGCACCTGACCGTGGACCGCTTCGGGAACAACGTCGTCGCCCGCACCCACCTGGGCCGCGACGAGCGCGTCGTCCTCGCGGGGCACCTCGACACCGTGCCGATCGCCGACAACGTCCCCTCCCGCCTCGACGAGAACGACGTCCTGTGGGGCTGCGGCACGACCGACATGAAGTCCGGCGTCGCCGTGCAGCTGCGCATCGCCGCGACCGTGCCCGAGCCGAACCGCGACCTCACCTTCGTCTTCTACGACCAGGAGGAGGTCGCCTCCGACCTCAACGGCCTGGGCAAGGTCGCCGAGGCCCACCCCGACTGGCTCACCGGCGACTTCGCCGTCCTGCTGGAGCCCTCGAACGCCGAGGTCGAGGGCGGCTGCCAGGGCACCCTGCGCGTGCTGCTCCGCACGGCCGGCGAGCGCGCCCACTCCGCGCGCAGCTGGATGGGCTCCAACGCCATCCACACCGCGGGCCCGATCCTGGCGAAGCTGGCGGCGTACGAGCCGCGCAGGCCGGTCATCGACGGCCTGGAGTACCACGAGGGCCTCAACGCGGTCCGCATCGAGGGCGGCGTCGCCAACAACGTCATCCCCGACGCCTGCACGGTGACGGTCAACTTCCGCTACGCCCCCGACCGGAGCGAGGCCGACGCGCTCGCCCACGTACGGGAGGTCTTCGCGGACTGCGACATCGCCGCGTTCGAGGTCGACGACTCCTCGGGCGGCGCCCTGCCCGGCCTCGGCCACCCGGCCGCGGCGGCCTTCATGGAGGCCGTCGGCGGCCGCGCCATGCCGAAGTTCGGCTGGACGGACGTCTCGCGCTTCAGCGCGCTGGGCGTCCCGGCGGTCAACTACGGCCCGGGCGACGCCCTGCTGGCCCACAAGGTGGACGAGCGCGTGGAGACGAAGGCGATCCTGCACTGCGAGGAACGACTCCGGACCTGGCTGACCGCCTGAATTCCGCTTCTCGTCACCTTCGTGCGCCTACCCTGATCCAACGATCAGCAGGAGGGAGCACATCATGGGCAACCACGGCAATCCCGACGCGTCCGCTCGTCACCGGCCCGAGGAGCAGCAGCTCGGACCGGTGCTGAGGAGGCGCAGCCAGGTGCAGGCGGGCAGTACGACGGACCAGCGGCTGCTGGACTCGGCCGGGCCCTCCGAGTGGGTGCACACCGATCCCTGGCGGGTCCTGCGCATCCAGTCGGAGTTCATCGAGGGCTTCGGCACGCTCGCCGAGCTGCCCCCGGCGATCAGTGTGTTCGGCTCGGCGCGGACCCCGGTCGACTCGCCCGAGTACGAAGCGGGCGTACGGATCGGGCGCGCGCTGGTCGACGCCGGCTTCGCCGTCATCACCGGCGGCGGCCCGGGCGCGATGGAGGCGGCCAACAAGGGCGCCCGCGAGGGCAACGGCGTCTCCGTCGGCCTCGGCATCGAGCTGCCCTTCGAACAGGGGCTCAACGAGCACGTCGACCTCGGCCTCAACTTCCGGTACTTCTTCGTCCGCAAGACGATGTTCGTGAAGTACAGCCAGGGCTTCGTGGTGCTGCCGGGCGGTCTCGGCACGCTGGACGAGCTGTTCGAGGCGCTGACCCTGGTGCAGACGCAGAAGATCACCCGCTTCCCGATCGTGCTGTTCGGCACGGAGTACTGGAGCGGTCTGATCGACTGGCTGAAGAACACGGTGATCGCCCAGGGCAAGGCCTCGGAGAAGGACCTCTACCTGTTCCACGTCACGGACGACGTGGACGAGGCCATCGCGCTGGTGACGAAGGAAGTCGGGAAGTAGCACCCGCCGCCCGGGGCGGGCCCCCGCCCCGGGATCAGGCCAGGCCCCGGCGGGCGACCGCCGGGGGCCGGTGGCCCCGGATCGAGGCCACCATGTCCAGGACCTGCCGGGTCTCCGCGACCTCGTGGACGCGGTAGACCTGCGCGCCCAGCCAGGCCGAGACGGCCGTGGTGGCCAGGGTGCCGAGCAGGCGCTCCTTGACCGGCTTGTCCAGGGTCTCGCCGACGAAGTCCTTGTTGGACAGCGAGACCAGCACCGGCCAGCCCGTGTCGGCCATCTCGGCCAGCCGCCGGGTGGCCTCCAGGGAGTGCCGGGTGTTCTTGCCGAAGTCGTGGCCCGGGTCGATCATGATCGACTCCCGCGGCACGCCGAGCGCCGCGGCGCGTTCCGCCAGGCCCACGGTGACGCGCAGGATGTCCTCCATCACGTCCTCGTACGCGATCCGGTGCGGCCGGGTGCGCGGCTCGACCCCGCCCGCGTGGGTGCAGACCAGGCCCGCGCCGTAGCGGGCGGCGACCTCGGCCAGCCGGGGGTCGACCCCGCCCCACGCGTCGTTCAGCACGTCCGCCCCGGCCTCGCAGACCGCCTCGCCGACCTCGTGCCGCCAGGTGTCCACGCTGATCACCACGTCCGGGTGGCGGCGCCGGACCTCGGCCACGAAGCCGACCGTGCGCCGGGCCTCCTCGACCGCGTCCACGTGCTCGCCGGGGCCCGCCTTGACGCCGCCGATGTCGATGACGGCGGCGCCCTCGGCCACCGCCTGCTCGACCCGCGCCAGCGCCGGCTCGTCGCGGAACGTCGCGCCCTGGTCGTAGAAGGAGTCAGGAGTCCGGTTCACGATGGCCATGATCACCGGCTCGTGGGTGTCGAACTCGTGCCTGCCCAGTCGCAGCATCCTGCTCTTTCCTCCTTCGGCGGCCCTCGCGCCTCGCCTGCGACCTTAACCTGGTGGCCGGAGTCTCTCAGGGGAGTTGATCGTGTTCTTCTTCTTGATGATCGCGCTGGTCGTGGTCGTGGCAGCGGTCACCCTCGCGGTGGTCGGCGGCGGCGCGGAGGCCGTCCTGCCGGAAGCGGAGCCGGACCGGGTGGCCGACGGGCTGCCGGAGACCCGGCCCGTCGTAAGGGCGGACATCGACGCGCTGCGGCTGCCCGTCGCTCCGCGCGGCTACCGGATGGCCGAGGTGGACGACGTACTGGAGCGGCTGGCGGCGGAGCTGGCGGAGCGCGACGCGCGGATCGCCCGGCTGACCGCGGACCGGGACGGCGCCGCGCCCGGCGACGCGGCCGCTGAGGAGCCCGCCGACGCCGCGGACCCGGCCGCCACCGCCTCCGGCGGCGGACACGTCGACCTCACCAAGGACGCCGGGCGATGACCGGCGCGGTGGCCGGTCCGGACGGCGGCCTGCGCTGCCCGTGGGGGCTGTCCACCCCGGACTACGTGGCGTACCACGACACGGAGTGGGGCCGCCCGGTCCACGGCGACGACGCGCTGTACGAGCGGCTGTGCCTGGAGGCCTTCCAGTCCGGGCTGTCCTGGCTGACGATCCTGCGCCGCCGCGAGGGCTTCCGTACGGCCTTCGCCTCGTTCGAGATCGCGAAGGTCGCGGAGTTCGGCCCGGCGGACGCGGCACGCCTGCTGGCCGACGAGGGCATCATCCGCAACCGGGCCAAGATCGAGGCCACCCTGGCCAACGCGAAGGTCCTGGCCGGATGGGAGCCGGGTGAGCTCGACACCCTCATCTGGTCGTACGCTCCCGGGGAACCGCGTCCGGCCCCGCGGTCGACGGCCGACGTCCCGGCGGTGACCCCCGGGTCCACGGCCCTGGCGAAGGCCCTGAAGAAGGCGGGCATCCGCTTCGTCGGCCCGACCACGGCCTACGCCCTCATGCAGGCCTGCGGGCTGGTCGACGACCACCTCGCGGACTGCGTCTCCCGCGGGGCCTGAGCCCCGCCGGAAGACGCCCCGGTCAGCGGCCCAGGTACGTCGGCGGCTGCTTCGCCAGGAAGGCCTGGACGGCGATGGCGTGGTCCTCGGAGGCTCCCGCGCGGGCCTGGAGGGCCTCCTCGCGCTCCAGCGCCTCCGGGAGGGAGCGGGAGGCCCCGTACGCGAGGGACTCCTTCAACGCGGCGTACGCCACCGTCGGGCCGGCGGCCAGCGTGCGCGCCAGGGTCTCGGCCTCGGCGCGCAGGGACTCCGAGGGCACGAGGCGGTTGGCGATGCCGAGCTCGTACGCCTCCTGGGCGCGGACCGGACGCGGGAACAGCAGCAGGTCGCTCGCGCGGGACGCGCCGATCAGGCGGGGGAGCGTCCAGGACACCCCGGAGTCGGCGGTCAGGGCCACACCGGCGAACGAGGTGGCGAAGGAGGCGGTGTCGGCGACGACCCGGAAGTCCGCCGCCAGGGCGAATCCGAAGCCCGCACCGGCCGCCACGCCGTTCACTCCGGCGACCACCGGCTTGGGCATCTCGGTGAGCGCCCGGACGATCGGGTTGTAGTGCTCGGCGACCGTGCTCATGGTGTTCGAGGAGCCGCTCTCGCGGTCCGCCGCGAGGCTGCCGATGTGCTCCTTGAGGTCCTGGCCGACGCAGAAGGCCCGGTTTCCCGCCGCCGTGAGCAGCACGGCGCGCACCGCTGTGTCCCCGGCCGCCGCCCGGACCGCGTCGCGCAGGGCGACCTTGGCCTCGGTGTTCATGGCGTTCATCGCGTCCGGACGGTTGATCGTGATGGTCGCGAGTCCGTCGGTCACTTCGTAGAGCACGCTGTCGGCCATGGCAGGGGGTCCCCCTTCGTCGCGGGCTTGGCTACCGGCCGGTATCGGCGGGTGCAAGGGCCAGCATGGCGGACCGGGCCGTGCGCGCACATGTGATGTGCGTCAAAGAAAGCGGAGGCCGATACCAGGGGGCAGCGGCGAAGTATCGCAGGCGGGTCCCCGAAATGAGTGGTTTTGGCCGAGCGCGTTGCCCAACCGTTCACAGCCGATGTTGGTCATCGGGTCCTGACATGCGGGATAATGGCCAAGAAGCAATGTGTTCGATGCCGGGTACTAGGCGCCTGAACGGTGCCGTCGGCTGACGATGTGGTTTCAGGAAGGGGAACGAGCATGGCGGCCATGAAGCCGCGGACGGGCGACGGCCCGCTCGAGGTCACCAAGGAGGGGCGGGGCATCGTCATGCGCGTACCGCTCGAGGGCGGTGGTCGGCTTGTCGTCGAGCTGACCCCCGACGAAGCGGACGCCCTGGGTGACGCCCTGAAGAAGGTCGTCGGCTGACACGTCGGCACCCTCTGCGTTCTCCGCACTGCCCCGGCCGCTCGTCCCGACGAGCGGCCGGGGCAGTGTCGTGTCCCGGGCCGGCCCGGTAGTCCCGGGACGACCGGGGGCGCCGACCGGCCCGGTCGTCCGCCAGGCTCCGCCGCCCGCCCCGTCCGACCCCCGTCCGCACCCGTACGCCGGAGCCCCCGTGCCCTTCGCGCCCCCCGCGCCGCCCGCCTTCGCCGACTGCACCCCGCGCGAGAAGGCCGCGCGGATCCTCTCCGACGTGCTCGCGCCGGCGAACCTGGTGGTCGCCCAGCTCCTGCTGATCGGCTGGCACAGCACCGGATCCCCGGCCGGCCTCGGCTGGGGGCTGCTCGCCGCGCTGTTCTGCGGCGTGGTCCCGATCGGGATCATCACCCTCGGCGTCCGGCGCGGCGCGCTCACCGACCAGCACGTCCGGGTGCGCCGGCAGCGGATCGTCCCGATGGCCCTCAGCCTCGTCTCCGTCGTCGCCGGCATCACCCTGCTGCGCGTCCTCGGAGCCCCCGCCGACGTCTTCGCGCTGGTCGTCGCGATGCTCGTCGGCCTGGTGTCCTCGCTGCTGGTCACGATCGGCTGGCAGATATCCCTCCACCTGTCGGTGGCCGCCGGCACCGTCATGATCCTGTTTCTCGTCTTCGGCCCCGCGGCGCTGCCCGCCGCCCTGGGCGCCGCGGCCATCGGCTGGTCCCGGCTCGTCCTGCGGGCGCACACCCCGTCCCAGCTCCTCGCGGGCGCCGCCCTCGGCGCTCACCTTCGCCCTGCTGCGCTGACGCGCCGTACGGCGCCGACGGCTCAGCGCCGCACGGCGCACAGCAGGCCGTCGCCCACCGGGAGCAGGGCGGCCTCCAGCGCGGGGCTCTCGCGGACGCTGCGCAGCAGCTCGCGGACCCGGAGCACCTCCACCGGCTGGGCCGCGGAGTCGACCGTACGGCCGTCGGAGAAGACCCCCTCGAAGCACACCAGCCCGCCGGGGCGCAGCAGGCGCAACGATTCGGCGAGGTAGTCGAGGGACTCGGCGGGGTCCCCGTCGCAGAACACGAGGTCGTACCCGCCGTCGGCGAGGCGGGGGAGCACGTCCAGCGCGCGGCCCGGGATGAAGCGGGCGCGGTTGCCCGCGAAACCGGCGGCGCGGAAGGCCTGACGGGCGAAGGCCTGTCGGTCGGCCTCGGGATCGACCGTGGTCAGCACCCCGTCGGCGCGCATCCCGTGCAGCAGGTGGATGCCCGAAACACCGGTCCCCGTACCGATTTCGGCGACCGCCTTGGCGTCCGCCGTGGCGGCGAGCAGGCGCAGCGCAGCCCCGGTTCCGGGGGAGACGGAGCGCAGGCCCACTTCCCTGGACCGGTCACGGGCCCATCGCAGAGCGTCGTCCTCGGCGACAAACGCGTCGGCGAACGCCCAGCTCGTCTGCCGGTTGCCGGTAATGACCCTCTCCTGTCCCCATAGTTGGCGCAACGGTGACTGTATCCGCTGAGGTCGGGAACCCGCAGATGGGACCGGGCGTTGTGAAGGGTGGAGACGGGATCAGAAGGGACGGCGCCGGGCAGATCGGCGATCCGGACCGTTCCGGGGACCGGCCCCCGTGCAAAGTTAATGCAAAAACGCTTATCCCAAGCTGACGGAGGGGGTGGCTATGGTAGGGAATCCACTGGACACCACCAGAGCCGACAGGGGAGGTGCGGCTGCGCCTGTGGATCGTGGGGGCGTCATCCGGCGCCTCTTCTGGTCGGCGGGTGAGCCGAAATCCGTGACCGACATTGCTGACCCCTTCCACACCGCCGACACCGCAACCACCGCGACCTTTGCCGCCGATGCGGGCTCGCAGGCGTGGACCCCTCCCTCGTGGGAGGAGATCGTCAGCACGCACAGCGCGCGGGTCTACCGCCTCGCCTACCGTCTGACCGGCAACCAGCACGACGCCGAGGACCTGACGCAGGAGGTCTTCGTCCGCGTCTTCCGCTCGCTGTCCACCTACACGCCCGGCACCTTCGAGGGCTGGCTGCACCGGATCACCACCAACCTCTTCCTGGACATGGTCCGCCGCAAGCAGCGGATCCGCTTCGACGCGCTGGGGGACGACGCCGCCGAGCGTCTGCCGAGCCGCGAGCCGTCCCCCCAGCAGGTGCTCCACGACACCCACTTCGACGCGGACGTCCAGCAGGCGCTGGACACCCTCGCGCCGGAGTTCCGTGCCGCCGTGGTGCTGTGTGACATCGAGGGCCTGTCGTACGAGGAGATCGCCGCCACCCTCGGCGTGAAGCTCGGCACCGTGCGCAGCCGCATCCACCGCGGCCGTTCCCACCTGCGCAAGGCGCTCAAGCACCGGTCTCCCGAGGCCCGCGCCGAGCAGCGCGCGCTGGCCGGCGTGGCCGTGGGCGCGCCGGCCACCGGGGGAGAGGGCGGAGCCGAGTGAGCGGAGCCAGTCCGTCCCCCGCGGAACAGCACCTGGGCGACCGCCTCGCCGCCCTGGTGGACGGGGAGTTGAAGCACGACACGCGCGAGCGGGTCCTGGCCCACCTGGCCACCTGCGCCAAGTGCAAGGCCGAGGCCGACGCCCAGCGCCGTCTGAAGACCATGTTCGTCGAGAGCGCGCCGCCGCCGCTGTCCGCGGGGCTGCTCGCGCGGCTCCAGGGCCTGCCGGGCAGCGGCCCCGAGGGCCCCTCCGGTCCCGCGGGCCCCGGTGCTCCGCCGGGCGCCGACCCGTTCGGCTCGTTCGCGTACGCCCTGCCCACGGCCCCCCGGCCGGAGCAGCAGGGGTTCCGCATCCACGAGGTGGGCCGGCCGCGCCGCCGCCTGGCCTTCGTGGCCGCAGGAGCCGTCTCGCTGGCCGCGCTCGCCCTGGGCGGGTCACTGCCGCTGGAGGCCGTGGACCCGAACGTCCGGGGCGAGTCCCCCGCGCCCGCCACCCGGTCCGGACCGGCCGTGTCCGTGGCCGACGCGGTCGTCCGCGACCGCCGTCCCACGCCCGCCGCCGTCCCCGGTCCCAGCCTGCTGGCGTCCCTGCCGACGCCGCTCCCGCCGCTCCACCCCTCCCCGCCGGCATCGGCTCGACCGGTCTCCCTCCTGCGCTGACCCGGGACCTGGTTGAATCTGCGGCACATGTGCACAGGCAGGCGGGGAGCGCCCATGGCGGACAGCCAGCAGACCGATCCGGCACCGTCCTGGTGGAGCCGGCCCGAGGGCACGGCGGAACTCCGCCGCGAGGGGGTTCCCGCACCGCGCCCGGAGGCCGGACCGGAGCCCGGTCCGCACGCCGGTGCGGCGTCCGGCCCCGAGCCGGGCGCCCACGCCGCCGCCGACCGTACGGCGGCCGCTGCGGAGCCCGGGCCCGAGGCCCCCGGCGATCCGGCGGCGGCCGCCGCGCCCGTGGTGCGGTACGACCCCTGGGGCGACCAGCCCCTCCAGGTCGTGGACCGGGGCCGCCAGCGCCGCGGGATCGGCCTGTGGCAGCTGGTGGCCTTCGGCGCGGGGGTCGCCCTGCTCGCCGGCGGCATCGGCGGGTACCTCGGCGTGGTCGCCGAGCGCCGGAGCAGCACCCGGCTGGAACTGCCGCAGGCGGGCGTCGCGGCCGCGGGCCGGGCGCCCGGGAGCGTGGCCGGGATCGCGGCCACCGCCCTGCCCGGCGTGGTGACCCTGCACGTGCGGTCCACCGACGGGAGCGGGACCGGCACGGGATTCGTCCTCGACGCCCAGGGCCACATCCTGACCAACCACCACGTCGTCGGCGACGCCAAGGACATAGGCGTCACCTTCAGCACCGGCGAGAGCGTCAGCGCCGAGCTGGTGGGCCGGGACACCGGGTACGACCTGGCGGTGGTCAAGGTCAGCGGGGTGCGCGGGCTGCGCCCGCTGAGCCTCGGGAACTCCGAGAACGTCCAGGTCGGCGACCCGGTGGTGGCCATCGGCGCCCCGTTCGACCTCTCCAACACCGTCACCGCCGGGATCATCAGCGCCACCGGCCGGCCCGTCACCGCGGGCGGCGACAAGGGCGACGGCAGCGACGTCAGCTACGTCGACGCGCTCCAGACCGACGCCCCCATCAACCCCGGGAACTCCGGCGGCCCCCTTCTCGACGCCAAGGCCCACGTGGTCGGCATCAACAGCGCGATCCGGGGTGCCGACAAGGACGACCCCGACCGGCAGGGCGGCTCCATCGGCCTGGGCTTCGCCATCCCCATCAACCAGGGCAAGCGCGTCGCCGAGGAGCTGATCCGCACCGGCCGCGCCACCCACCCCGTCATCGGGGTCACGCTCGACCTCCAGTACAAGGGCGACGGAGCCCGGGTCGGGGACAAGGCCGCCGACGGCAAGCCGTCCGTCGTCGCCGACGGGCCCGGCGCCCGCGCCGGGATCCGGGCCGGCGACGTGATCACCAAGGTGGACGGGCAGCGCGTACGCGGCGGTGACGAGCTCATCATCAAGATCCGGGCCCACCGCCCGGGTGATCCGCTGACCCTCACCGTGCTCCGCGAGGGCCGCGAGCGCACCCTGGAAGTGGTCCTCGGATCGTCGAACGGCTCGTGAGGCGCGCCTGACGTCCGGGTGAAACCGTCGTCGATGCGGTACGCAGGTATGGGCCCGCGGAGAACGCCGGGTACCGTGTGTCCAGGCCCGAAGTGAAGAGAGCCGAGGAGCGGCAAGGTGTTCAACGACATAGGCGCACTCGAACTTGTCACGATCGTGGTGCTCGCCATCCTCATTTTCGGCCCCGACAAGCTGCCCAAGGTCATCCAGGACGTTTCGGGCATCATCCGGAAGATCCGCTCCTTCTCGGACAGCGCGAAGCAGGACATTCGCTCCGAACTCGGCCCCGAATTCAAGGACTTCGAGTTCGAGGACCTGAATCCGAAGACCTTCATCCGCAAGCAGCTGGGCGAGAACGAGGACCTCAGGGAGATCCGCAGCAGCTTCGATCTCCGCAAGGAGCTGAACGACGTCACCGACGCCGTCAACAGCCGCGAGGGCGACGCCGCGCCGGCCCCCGCGACCCCGGCCGCCACGCCCGCGGGCACCGGCCCGGACCTGCTGAAGAAGCCCGCCGTCCCGGCCGCCGAGCAGCCCTCCCGTTTCGACGCCGACGCCACCTGAGCCGCGCCCTGCCCGGCGAACCGGGGTCCGGTGGCTATCCTCCATCTGTCCGGACGCAGGACGCCCGAGGGGGGCGGGCCGCCGATGGACCCGACGGAACGAGAGGCCGCGCAGATGGAGACGACGAGCAGTAGCCGGGTAGGGGTGCAGCCCGCCGAAGCCCCCGCCGCCGCACCGCAGGACCAGCAGGACCCGCAGGACCCCTCCGTACAGCCGCAGGACGGGGCCCCTCCCGTCCCGGTGGCCCGCCGGACGGCGGAGGGCTTCCTCGCCGCCGACTTCCCCTGGTACGGGCTGGACGGGGCCTTCGCCGGCCGACGCTGGCTCATGCAGGCCGCCGCCGCCGCCGACGGCACGGTGGAGCACGGCTCGACGGGCCACGGCGACGAGCCGTCCGCCCGGGGCAAGATCGCCACCGGCGAGAAGGAGCGCTTCGCGGTGGTCATCACCGTCGCGAGCAACCCGCTGCGCCGCAGCGGCGACGGTACCGGCGTCCTGGAGGCCACCTCGGTCTCCTCGGCGGCCTGGCTGGCCGGCTCGGGACTGCTGGCGTACAGCTGGCCCGGACAGATGGACCACTCCCTGCGCAGCGACTGGCTCGACCAGCAGACCGAGGCCGCGTGGGAGCTCGCGGACGACCTCGGCGGCGAGGACTGGTCGACGCTGTCCCTGCCGGTCGACGGGGAGCCGACGCCCTTCCACTACCGCGAGTCGGAGTTCGGGTGGGTGCTGGCCGGCTCCACCGGCAGCGGGGTGCACCTCGGAGCCTTCGGGCGCGGCATGAGCGCGTACGGGATCGGCTTCGCCGCGATCGAGGACCTCGGCACCTACGAATAGCCCCCGGCCCGGTCCGGCGCGTACGGACCGCCCCCTGGGCCGGGCCGCGCGAGCCCGGCCCGGCCCCGGAAGGGCGGGGACACCACGCGAAAGGCACCGCGGGAAACCCCGCGGCGCCTTTCGCGCGTCCGGTACGGGCTCGGCCCGCCCGGACTCAGAACTTGTTGCGCGGGGTGATGCCCAGGGACATGCCCGACAGGCCGCGCGCGCGGCCGCCCAGCTTGCCCGCGATCGCCCGCAGGGCCGCACCGGCCGGGGACTCCGGGTCGGACAGCACCACGGGAGTGCCGTCGTCGCCGCCCTCGCGCAGCCGGACGTCGATCGGGATCGAACCCAGCACGGGCACCGACGCGCCGACCGTCTTGGTCAGCCCGTCGGCGACCTTCTGGCCGCCGCCCGAGCCGAAGACGTCCACCATCTCGTCGCAGTGCGGGCACGGCAGGCCCGACATGTTCTCGACGACGCCGACGATCTTCTGGTGGGTCTGCACGGCGATCGACCCGGCCCGCTCCGCGACCTCGGCAGCGGCCTGCTGGGGGGTGGTGACCACGAGGATCTCGGCGTTCGGGACCAGCTGGGCCACCGAGATCGCGATGTCGCCGGTGCCCGGGGGCAGGTCCAGCAGCAGCACGTCCAGGTCGCCCCAGAACACGTCGGCCAGGAACTGCTGGAGGGCCCGGTGCAGCATCGGGCCGCGCCACACCACCGGCGCGTTGCCCGGGGTGAACATGCCGATGGAGATGACCTTCACGCCGTGCGCCGACGGCGGCATGATCATGTTCTCGACCTGGGTGGGGCGGCCCTCGACGCCGAGCATCCGCGGCACGCTGTGCCCGTAGATGTCCGCGTCGACCACGCCGACCTTCAGGCCGTCGGCGGCCATGGCCGCGGCCAGGTTGACGGTGACCGAGGACTTGCCGACGCCGCCCTTGCCGGACGCGACCGCGTAGACGCGGGTCAGCGATCCCGGCTTGGCGAACGGGACCTCGCGCTCGGCGGTGCCGCCGCGCAGGGTCGTCGCCAGGTCCTTGCGCTGCTCGTCGCTCATCACGTCGAGGGTGACGGCGACGGAGGTGACCCCGGCGACCCGCTCCACGGCCTCGGTGACGTTCTTCGTGATGGTCTCGCGCATGGGGCAGCCCGACACCGTCAGGTACACGGTGACCGCGACCGCGCCGCCGTCGCCGATCTCCACCGATTTGACCATGCCGAGCTCGGTGATCGGCCGGTGGATCTCGGGGTCGTTCACCGTCGCCAGCGCGTCCAGGATCGCGTCCTGTTCCGGAACGGCGGCGTCGGCGGAGCTTGTGTCGGTAGCCATGCCCCGATGGTACGGCTCGGTAGCACGGCTCGGGAAAGCTCGCTAGCGGTCGCCTTCGTCACGTTCGTCGGGGAATAGCCTGCGCTCGTCCATCTCCTTGATCAGGTCCTGGAATTCCGAGCGGATCCAGTCGCGCGTGGCGACCTCGCCCAGACCCATCCGCAGGGCCGCGATCTCCCTCGTCAGGTACTCCGTGTCGGCGATGGAGCGCTCGTTCTGCTTGCGGTCCTGCTCCAGATTGACGCGGTCGCGGTCGTCCTGCCGGTTCTGCGCGAGCAGGATCAGCGGAGCGGCGTACGAGGCCTGCAGCGACAGCATCAGCGTCAGGAAGATGAAGGGGTACTGGTCGAACCGGAGGTCGTCCGGCGCGAAGATGTTCCACAGCACCCAGACGACGACGACCAGGGTCATCCAGACGATGAACCGGCCGGTGCCGAGGAAGCGCGCCACCCGCTCCGACAGCCGCCCGAACGCCTCCGGGTCGTACTCGGGCAGCAGCGACCGGCGCGGGGCCCGAGGCTGGTCGAGCCGGACCCGCTGACGCGTCAGCGCGCCCGACCCCGTCGCGGCGGCCGCCTTCGCCCGCTCGGCCCGGTGCTCGGCCCGTTCCGCGCGCTCGGCCCGCTCGGCCCGTTCCGCGCGCTCCCGCACCCGGTCCGCGGCGTCCTCCAGCCGGTCCGACAGCCCGTGGTCGCGCCCGCGCGCCTTCGCCTGCTCGCGCCGCTCCCGGCCCTGCTCCCGGCGCCGCTCGCGCCCCTGCTCCCCGCGTCCCCGCTCAGTGGCCACCGACGGCCTCCTCGGAATGGAAGTCCGTCTCCCGCCAGTCGTCCGGCAGCAGGTGGTCCAGTACGTCGTCCACCGTCACCGCGCCCAGCAGCGAGCCGCTCTCGTCGACGACCGGGACGGCCACCATGTTGTACGCGGCCAGGTAGCTGGTCACCACCGGCAGCGAGGCGTCCGGGCGCAGCGGCGGCAGTCCCGTGTCGACGATCGAGCTGACCAGGGTGAACGGCGGGTCCCGCAGCAGCCGCTGGAAGTGCACCGTGCCCAGGTACTTGCCCGTCGGCGTCTCGTCGGGCGGCCGGCACACGTACACCTGGGCCGCCAGCGCCGGCGAGAGGTCCGCCTGGCGCACCCGGGCCAGCGCGTCGGCGACCGTCGCGTCCGGCCGCAGCACGATCGGCTCGGTGGTCATCAGACCGCCCGCCGTGCGCTCCTCGTACGACATCAGGCGCCGCACGTCGGCCGCGTCGTCGGGCCGCATCAGCGTCAGCAGCCGCTCCTTGTCGTCCTCCGGCAGCTCGGAGAGCAGGTCGGCCGCGTCGTCCGGGTCCATCGCCTCCAGGACGTCGGCGGCCCGCTCCTCCTTCAGCTTGCCGAGGATCTCCACCTGCTCGTCCTCGGGCAGCTCCTCCATGACGTCCGCGAGCCGGTCGTCATCGAGGGCGTTGGCCACCTCGGCGCGCCGCTTGGGCGACAGGTGGTGCAGGACGTTCGCGACGTCGGCCGCGCGCATCTGCTCGAAGGTGGCGACCAGGTTCTCGGCGCCCTGCCCGTGCTCCTCCAGCGAGAAGCCCGTCACCGCCGACCACTCCACCGTCAGGGTCTCGCCGCGCCGGCGCAGCGCGCCCGCCTTGCCCTTCCGTACGAAGATCTTGTCGATCTCCCAGTCCCGGCGGGCCGGGAGCTGCTGGATGGCCACGTCCAGGACGGTGACCTCCTCCTCGTCCGCGACCAGGCGCACCCGCCGGTCCAGCAGCTCGCCGAGGATCAGCCGCTCGGTGGGCCGCTGCTCGAAGCGCCGCATGTTCACGACACCCGTGGTGATCACCTGTCCGGACTCCACGCCCGTGACCCGGGTCATCGGCAGGAAGATCCGGCGCCGACTGACCACCTCGACCACCAGGCCCAGCAGCCGGGGCGGCCGCCCGCCGACGCGCAGCATCGCGACCAGGTCGCGGACGCGGCCGACCTGGTCGCCGTTGGGGTCGAAGACGGGCACACCCGACAGATGCGAGACGAAGATCCGCGGGGCGCCTGCAGCCATCCGAGCGCCTCCTAGAGCGTCTATCAACAGTCCTGCCGCCCCTCAGGCTAGCCCGTGCCCCGGGAAAGCGTCCTGGTGGGGCGGTCCGGCCGGTGTCCGGCCGGTGTCCGGCCGGTGGCCGGCGGGGTCCCCCCCCGGGGGGCCGGAGGCGGGCGGACCACGGCCGGGTACGCTGCCTGCTGGCCGCAGACGACCGACGAGAGGCACGTGCCCGTGACCGCCTACTTCCCTGCCGCGCGGCTGCGCCGGGCCGCCTTCATCGGTGCGTTGTGCGCGGGCCTCGCCGTCACCGGTACGGGCTGCGGGGAGGACCCGGACGAGGGCACGAACGGGGTCGGCAAGCTCTCCGCCGACAAGATCGAGGCGAAGGCGAAGGCCGCGGCGACCGGCGCCGACTCGGTCCACCTGTCCGGCACGCTGGTGAGCGGAGGCAAGTCCTTCACCCTCGACATGCGGCTGAAGTCCGACGGCGGCTCCGGCGAGGTGAAGTCGCAGGAGGACACCTTCCAGGTGCTGCGGGTGGGGGAGCAGCTCTACCTGAAGGCGAGCGCGGCCTTCTGGGGCCAGTCCGACTCCGCCGGAAAGCTCGGCGACAAGTACGTAAAGGTGCCGGAGAGCGACCCCACGTACAAGCAGTTCCGCGGCTTCACCGACATGGACGTGCTGCTGGACGGGCTGCTCGGCCTCCAGGGCAAGCTGGCCAAGGGCTCCTACACCAAGGTCGGGCACACGCGGGCCGTCCAGGTGACGGGGGACAAGGGCAGGGGCGGCAGGCTCGCCGTGTCCCTGGAGGGGACCCCGTACCCGCTGCTCCTGGAGCGCGCGGGCGGCGCCGGGCGGGTGGAGCTCGCCGAGTGGGGCAAGGTGTTCCCGCTCGACCCGCCCGCCCCGGACCAGACGGTGGACTACGGGTCGCAGCTGCCGACGACCAGGGACCAGGGCGGCGGCGGAACGGCTCCGGCCCCCTCCAGGAGCACGGGTGCGGGCCAGAGCTCCGGGCAGGGCGCGGGCCAGGGGTCGAACCCCACGAGCCCCTGAAACCGCCCCTGGCACACCCCCACGAGCTCCCGGTCCCGCGAAGGGCCCTGTCTAGCGGCGGGCCGCCCGCTTCCGCTTCAGCAGCAGCTTCGGCAGGGCCGCCGGGACGGGCCCGCGGGTCGTCGCCGGGGAGCCCGTCGGGGCCGCGGCCAGGGAGCCGGTCGGCAGCTCGGCGCGGACCGACTCGGGCTCCAGGCGCAGCAGCCGGCACTCGCGGGCCCACCGCTCGGTCATGTCCTCGGAGTCGGGCGCGTTCAGCCGCTTGCCCTTGAGCTCGGCGACCGCGGCCGCCCACTCCTCGCCGCGCGGCGGCAGCTCGCGCACCGTCGCCGTCCAGGCCACCAGCCGGCCGCCCTTGTCCTTGCTGCGTACGGTCACCTCGGCGCTCGCGCCGTCCGCCAGCCCGGGGAACGGCTGCTCGCCGGGCCCGTCGCCCAGCACGTGCGCCGCCCCGTCCACCCAGGCGTGCCACAGGGCGCGGTCGGCGCCGGCGCCGCGGACCCAGACGAGGCCGGACTTCTTGGTGGCCTCCTCGACGAGGGCCAGGTCGAGTGCGCTGAGAGTCATGCGCCCCAGAGTAGGGGGTGGCCCGGCGCGGCCCGCGGCGCGCCGGGCCCCCTAGAGCCAGCCGTGGCGGCGCAGCGCGCGGTGGATGGTGAAGCAGATCCCGACGATCGAGGCCATCACCATCGGATAGCCGTACTTCCACTGGAGCTCGGGCATGTGATCGAAGTTCATCCCGTAGACCCCGCAGATCATCGTGGGCACGGCGATGATCGCGGCCCAGGAGGTGATCTTGCGCATGTCCTCGTTCTGGGCGACCGTCGCCTGCGCGAGGTTGGCCTGGAGGATCGAGTTCAGCAGCTCGTCGAAGCCCACGACCTGCTCGTGCACCCGCGCCAGGTGGTCGGCGACGTCCCGGAAGTACTTCTGGATGTCCGGGTCCACCAGCCTCATGGGGCGCTCGCTCAGCAGCTCCATCGGGCGCAGCAGCGGGGCGACCGCCCGCTTGAACTCCAGTACCTCGCGCTTGAGCTGGTAGATGCGGCCCGCGTCGCCGCCGCGCGCGGCGCCCTTGGCAGGGGCGGCGAACACCGCGCTCTCCACCTCGTCGATGTCGTCCTGGACGGCCGCGGCGACCGCCACGTACCCGTCGACGACGTGGTCGGCGATGGAGTGCAGGACCGACGAGGGGCCCCTCGACAAGAGGTCGGGGTCGCCCTGGAGGCGGTGGCGCAGGCCCTTGAGGGAGCCCTGGCCGCCGTGCCGGACGGTGATCACGAAGTCGGGGCCCGTGAAGCACATCACCTCGCCGGTCTCCACGACCTCGCTGGTGGAGGTCAGTTGGGCGTGGTCGACGTAGTGGATCGTCTTGAAGACGGTGAAGAGCGTGTCGTCGTACCGCTCCAGCTTCGGCCGCTGGTGCGCGTGCACCGCGTCCTCCACCGCCAGCGGGTGCAGCCCGAACGTGGCGGCGATCCCCGCGAACTCCGCCTCGGTCGGCTCGTGCAGGCCGATCCAGGCGAAACCGCCGTCCTCGCGGACCCGGCGCATCGCCTCACGGGGCGTCAGGCAGGCCGCCCCCAGGCCGGGCGCCGCGCGCCGGCCGTCGCGGTACACGGCGCAGTCGACCACCGCGCTGCTCGTGGACGGGTCGCGGGTGGTGTCGTACCCGGACTGGGCCGGGGCGTTCTTGCGCAGTGACGGGCGGACGGCCGCACGCAGGTAGGGCAGCATCGACATGGTGGCTCCTTCGCGCGCACGGCCGCGGACCGTACGGGTGGGAGGCCCCTCCGGGGCGGCGCGACCGCTGCGGGCGGGCAGGCCGGGACGGGGGGACGTCAGCAGGACGGGAGGACGGAGTTCTGCCGTCGCTCTTCTGCCGATCGGAAGATCACAGGGGGCGGGAGGTGCCCGTCACCGCAGCGGAAGAGCGATTGGTACTACTGCACGATCGACTTCGATGCACCGCAGCCCCACCTCCTCCGGCCGGTCCCCCGTGGGGGACGTCCTCGCCGGGGCACCGAAACAACGCTTCTGCGTGCGGCCCCGAACAACTGTCAACACTATCAGCCGACGGATGGTCAAGACCCGCCCTTTACCCGGCTCATGCGAGTTCTATGCTCGATCCATGGCAGAAATTCTGGCCCTCGTCGAAGCCCGGCTGCGCAGCGCGTTCGGGGAACCCGACGCACGCGCCGCCGTCACCTTCCTGGGCACCGACCGCATCGAGGTACTCCGCTTCGCCGAGGGCGACCTCGTGCGGTACGCGACCCTCGGGATGTCCGCGCACCCGATGACCGACCCGACCGCCGTGGTCGCCGACCCCGTACGGGGGCCGCGCGCCGAGCTGGTGCTGACCGTACGGGCCGGACTCGCGCCCACCGACAAGCTGCTCCGCCCGCTCGCCGTGCTGGGCGCCTCCCCGCAGGTGGAGGGGCTGGTCGTGGCCCCCGGAGCCTCGCTGGACGTGGGCGAACCGCTCTGGGAGGGGGCGCCGTTCAGCTCGGTCCTGGTGGCCGAGCCGGGCGGGCTGGTGGAGGACCTGGAGCTCGACGAGCCCATGGACCCGGTGCACTTCCTGCCGCTGCTGCCGATGACGGCGAACGAGGCCGCCTGGAAGCGGGTGCACGGCGCGGCGGCACTTCAGGAGCGGTGGCTCGCGCGCGGCACGGATCTGCGGGACCCTCTGCGTACGGCGGTCGCACTGGACTGAGACGGAGTCCGGGCGCCCGGACGGGTGATCGCGTCTTGACGGCGCGCCGGGCGGGGAGGAGCGTGGCCTTCTATGAGGGGCGAACCGAGTTGCCCGAAGTGCGGTGGCCGGGTCAGGGCGCCCGGTCTCTTCTCCGACTCCTGGCAGTGCGCCGTGCACGGCACCGTCCACCCCCTGCAGCCGGTGATCCCGCCCAGCGTCGAGGGCCTGGGCGTGGTGGTGCACCGGGCGCGCGTGCCCGTGTGGATGCCGTGGCCGCTGCCGGTGGGCTGGCTGTTCACCGGGGTCGCGTCCGCCGGTGACGACCGCAGCGGGGGCCGGGCCACGGCCGTGGCCTGTACCGGCCCCGGGCCGCTCGGCGGCCTCGGCGAGCTGCTGCTGGTGGCCGAGGAGCTGGGCGTGGGCCTCGGCGCGCGGTTCGCGGGGATCGACGGCCCCGACCCCGGCGCGCACATCGACATGTCGGCGCCGCCGCACGCCAAGGTCGTCGCGGCGGGCCGCCCCTCCCCGCTGTGGCACGTGAAGGGCGCTCCCGACGACCGGGCCGTCTTCGCGGGCGAGGCGCGCGGGCTGTGGCTCTGGGCGATCGTGTGGCCGGAGCAGTCCGGGCTGCTGATGTACGACGAACTGGTCCTCACCGACCTGCGGGACGCCGGCGCCGAGGTGGAACTGCTGCCCTGCGGCGCCCTGAGCCCGCGCGTCCTCGGCCCGTCCTGACCCCCGGCGCGCCGCCCTGACCCCACCGGCCGGTCCTGCTCCCGCGGGCTTGTCCTGCTCCCACCGGCCGGTCTGGTCCCGGGCCCGTCCTGGCCTCCGGGCGTCCTGACCCCACCGGCCGGTCTCGGCCGGGAGGGGCCCGCCGCCCGGTTATCCTGGAGTGTCCCCCCGTCCGTACGACCCATGGAGTCCGGCTGTGCGCATCGACCTGCACACCCACTCCACGGCCTCCGACGGTACGGACACCCCCGCCGAGCTCGTGCGCGACGCCGCCGGCGCCGGTCTGGACGTGGTCGCCCTGACCGACCACGACACCGTCGGCGGACACGCCGAGGCCCTCGCGGCCCTGCCCGCCGGCCTGACCCTGGTGACCGGGGCCGAGCTGTCCTGCCGCCTCGACGGCGTCGGGATGCACCTGCTGGCCTACCTCTTCGACCCCGAGGAGACCGAGTTCTCCCGCGAGCGCGAGCTCGTCCGGGACGACCGGACCCCCCGCGCGCAGGCCATGGTCGGAAAGCTCCGGGCGCTCGGCGTCGACATCACCTGGGAGCAGGTCGCCCGGATCGCCGGTGACGGCTCCGTGGGACGGCCGCACATCGCGAGCGCGCTCGTGGAGCTGGGCGTCGTACCGACCGTCTCGGACGCCTTCACGCCCGACTGGCTCGCCGACGGCGGCCGGGCGTACGCCGGGAAGCACGAGCTCGACCCCTTCGACGCGATCCGCCTGGTCAAGGCGGCCGGCGGCGTCACCGTCTTCGCGCACCCCGCCGCCGTCAAGCGCGGCCGGTGCGTGCCCGAGGCCGTGATCGCGGAGCTGGCGGCCGCTGGGCTGGACGGCATCGAGGTGGACCACATGGACCACGACGCCGCCACGCGGGCGCGTCTGCGCGGTCTGGCGGGGGACCTCGGCCTGCTCATCACCGGGTCGAGCGACTACCACGGCAGCCGCAAGACCTGCCGCCTCGGCGAGTACACGACCGACCCCGAGATCTACGGCGAGATCACGCGCCGTGCGACCGGCGCCTTCCCCGTGCCCGGCGCCGGCGGAGGCATCCGGTAGGACCGGCCCCGGCCGGCCGCTCGACCCGTCACGCCCCTTTTCCTCTTCGCATAACCGCTCTCTCCTGCAAGGCATCACTGTGTTTGATTTCGCCGTCTTCGGATCCCTCTTTCTCACCCTTTTCGTGATTATGGACCCCCCGGGAATCACGCCGATCTTCCTCGCCCTGACTTCCGGGCGTCCCGCGAAGGTGCAGCGCCGCATGGCGTGGCAGGCCGTCTGCGTGGCCTTCGGCGTCATCGCCGTCTTCGGCCTCTGCGGCCAGCAGATCCTGGACTACCTGCACGTCTCGGTCCCGGCGCTGATGATCGCGGGCGGCCTGCTGCTCCTGCTGATCGCGCTGGACCTGCTCACCGGCAAGACCGACGAGCCGAAGCAGACGAAGGACGTCAACGTCGCCCTCGTGCCGCTGGGCATGCCGCTGCTGGCGGGGCCCGGCGCGATCGTCTCCGTGATCCTGGCCGTGCAGAAGGCGGACGGGGTCAGCGGCCGGGTCTCCGTGTGGTGCGCGATCGTGGCCATGCACGTGGTGCTGTGGATCACCATGCGCTACTCGCTGGTGATCATCCGGGTCATCAAGGACGGCGGCGTCGTGCTCGTGACGCGCCTCGCCGGCATGATGCTCTCCGCGATCGCCGTCCAGCAGATCATCAACGGCGTGCTCCAGGTCGTGCGCGGTGCCTGACCCGCCCGGCCCGCGCCCGCCCGGCCCGCACCCGCCCGGCCCGCACCCGCCCGCGCCCGCCCGCTCCCGCACCGCCCGTGCGTCCCGTACGCACACGAACGCCCCCGCACCGGTATCGGTGGCGGGGGCGAAGACGTATGGGCGGTGTGCGGGGCGTCAGGACGCCGTACCTGCCGGGCGGATCAGAATGCGCTGGCCGACAGAGGCGGCGTGCTGCACGATCCGGCTGACGGAGGCCGCGTCCACGACGGTGCTGTCCACGGCGGATCCGTTGACGTCGTTCAGGCGCAGAATCTCGAAGCGCATGGGGCTTCTCCCTTCGTCGGTGTTTCTCCTTGCACACGTTCCAACGAAGTGTAGATGGCAAACATTCCCTACGCTAAGGAAATTTTTTCACTCGCTAAGGATTAGCCGGGGCAAGAGTCCCAGAAGGAGGCCAGTGCACCGGCTGTGACCTGCGGATTCTCTGCATTGGGAGAGTGCTCGGCGCCCTCCACGACGACCCGGGCCGCTCCCAGCCGACGGGCCATGTCGTCCATCAGCGGCACCGGCCACGCGTAGTCGACCACACCGGACAGCACCAGCTTCGGCAGCGCGACCCCGGCCAGCTCGTCCACCCGGTCAGGCTCGGAGATCAGCGCCCGTCCGGTGGCGATCAGCTGCTCGGGCACGGTCGCCAGCCATCGCTCACGCAGGAAGGACGTCAGCTCCGGCGAGTCCGGCACGGCGTCCTGCGGATCCTGGGCGCGCATCGCCGCCCACACCGTGTCCATGTCCTCGCGCAGCGCCTCCAACGCCGCCACCAGCAGCTTCGTACGCCCCCGCTGGGCCTCGCCGATCGCCGCGGGCCCGCTGCTCATCAGGGTCAGCGAGGCGAACGGAGCCGGATCGCGCAGGACCGCGGCGCGCGAGACGAGCCCGCCGAGCGAGTGGCCGACCAGGTGCACGCGGCCCGCCCCCAGCGCCCGGACCTGCGCCAGGACGTCCCGCGCCAGCTCCTCCAGCGCGTACGCGTCCTCCTCGCGCGGCCCCGGGGTCTCGTACTGCCCGCGCCCGTCGACGGCGACCACCCGGTACCCGGCCGCGGCCAGCGGCTCCAGCAGGGCGACGAAGTCCTCCTTGCTGCCCGTGAAACCCGGGACCAGCAGGGCGGTGCCGCGGACAGGCTCGCCGGCCTCGTGCACGGCGAAGGGACCGCGGACCGTGACGAGACGGTGCGCGCGGGCGGCGGGCGGCAGGGTGAGGCGCGGGGGCTTGCTCATGCGGCTCACGTTACTGGCCGGTCGCCCACCCGGACACGCCGACGGCCCGGCCCCCCGGAGCGGGGGACCGGGCCGTCGGCGGGTGCTTACGCCTCGGGGGCGGCAGCGGCCTTGCGGGTCCGGGTGCGCTTCGGCTTGACCGGAGCCTCCTCGGCGACCTCGGCCGGGGCGGCGGCCTCGACGGCCGGAGCGGCGACCTTGCGGGTCCGGGTGCGCTTCGGCTTTGCGGGGGCCTCCTCGGCCGCGACCGCGGGGGCCTCGGCGACGACGGCGTCCGCGGCCGGGGCGACGGCCTTGCGGGTGCGGGTGCGCTTCGGCTTGACCGGAGCGTCCTCGGCGACCTCGACCGCGACGGGAGCCTCGACCACAGCGGCCTCGGCGACCGCGGCCACGGCCTTGCGGGTCCGGGTGCGCTTCGGCTTGACCGGAGCCTCCTCGGCCACGGCAGCGGCGACGGCCACGGGGGCCTCCAGCACGGCGACCGCGACCGGAGCGGCGGCCACGACCGCGGCCACGGCGACCGAGTCGACCTCGACGGCCGGAGCCGACGCGGCGGCCGGGACCGAGGCACGGGTGCGGCGGCGGCGCGGCCTGCGCGACTCGTCCGAGGCCGGAACCTCGGGGGCGTCCGTCACCGGAGTCACCGGAGCGGCCACGGCCACGGCCTCGGCTTCGGCGCCGAGCTCGGAGCCGCTCCGCGTCCGACGGCGCTGGCGCGGCGTACGGGTGCGGGCCGGACGCTCCTCGGCCACCGGGGCGGCGGCAGCGGGTGCGCCGCCACGACCGCCACGGCCACCGCGGCCGCCGGTCTCGCCCAGGTCCTCGAGGTTCTCGGCCTTCAGGCCGGCCCGCGTGCGCTCGGAGCGCGGCAGGGTGCCCTTGGTGCCGGCCGGGATGTTCATCTCCTCGAACAGGTGCGGAGACGTGGAGTACGTCTCGACCGGGTCGTGGAAGTCCAGCTCCAGCGCCTTGTTGATCAGCTGCCAGCGCGGGATGTCGTCCCAGTCGACCAGGGTGACGGCGATGCCCTTCTTGCCCGCGCGGCCGGTGCGGCCCACACGGTGCAGGAAGGTCTTCTCGTCCTCCGGCGTCTGGTAGTTGATGACGTGGGTCACGCCCTCGACGTCGATGCCGCGCGCGGCGACGTCGGTGCACACCAGCACGTCGACCTTGCCGTTGCGGAACGCGCGCAGGGCCTGCTCGCGCGCACCCTGGCCCAGGTCGCCGTGGACGGCGCCCGAGGCGAAACCGCGCTTCTCCAGCTGCTCGGCGATGTCGGCGGCCGTGCGCTTGGTGCGGCAGAAGATCATGGCCAGGCCGCGGCCGTCGGCCTGCAGGATGCGGGAGACGAGCTCCGGCTTGTCCATGTTGTGCGCACGGAAGACGTGCTGCGTGGTGTTGGCGACGGTCGCGCCCTCACCGTCCTCGGAGACGGCGCGGATGTGCGTCGGCTGCGTCATGTACCGGCGGGCCAGGTTGATGACCGCGCCCGGCATGGTCGCCGAGAACAGCATGGTCTGGCGCTTCGGCGGCAGGTAGCTCATGATCCGCTCGACGTCGGGCAGGAAGCCCAGGTCGAGCATCTCGTCGGCCTCGTCCAGGACCAGGGCCCGGACGTGCGACAGGTCGAGCTTCTTCTGCCCGGCGAGGTCGAGCAGGCGGCCCGGGGTGCCGACGATGATGTCGACGCCCTTCTTGAGCGCCTCGACCTGCGGCTCGTACGCGCGGCCGCCGTATATGGCGAGGACGCGGACGTTACGGACCTTGCCCGCGGTCAGCAGGTCGTTCGTCACCTGGGTGCAGAGCTCGCGGGTCGGAACCACGACGAGGGCCTGCGGGGCGTCCGTGAGCTGGTCGGGACGGGCCCGGCCCGCCTCGACGTCCGCGGGGACGGTGACCCGCTCCAGCAGGGGAAGGCCGAAACCGAGCGTCTTGCCGGTACCGGTCTTGGCCTGGCCGATGACGTCCGTGCCGGAAAGGGCGACGGGGAGGGTCATCTCCTGGATCGGGAAGGGGGACACGATGCCGACGGCTTCAAGGGCTTCGGCGGTCTCGGGAAGGATCCCGAGGTCTCGGAACGTAGTCAGGGTGCTGCCTCTTCTGTGAGACGCGGCGCGAGGCGGCGAGGGGGGTCGTACCGTGCCTGGCTTGCAGTACTGCGACGTACGTACGAAGCTGCGCGGGACCACTAAGCCTTCGCTCAAGCGCTTGTGCCGCTGAGGGGGCCCCTCGTGCGGAGGCTGTGCACACGCGCGCACGCACCACACCGAGGGCGGGTCGGTTGGAGCCGATCGGGCCACCGACCGGGCATCCTCATTCGGATGGCCCGCCGAGTTTCCGGCAGGCGCTTTACCACTGTACCCCGGAATCGCGCAGCTGTGTCGGGTGAATTCACCGGGTAGGCGTGTTTACCCGGTGCGGCAGTGAGCACATGTGGTGCCTTGGCGCGCCTTTCGGCGGGCTATTGTGCGGAGCATGTCGACCGTAGAAAACGCCTCGCCCGCCGACGACAGCTCCGCCGCGGAAGCCGTGGGCATCGCCGCTCAGGACTGGGCGACCGCCTCTGCCTCGCCGCAGTACCGGGCCGCCGTCGTGGACCTGCTCGGCGCGCTCGCGTACGGGGAGCTCGCGGCCTTCGAGCGCCTCGCCGAGGACGCGAAGCTCGCGCCCACCCTCGACGACAAGGCCGAGCTCGCCGCCATGGCCTCCGCCGAGTTCCACCACTTCGAGCGGCTGCGCGACCGGCTCGCCGCGATCGACGTCGAGCCCACCTCCGCCATGCAGCCCTTCGCCAAGGGCGTGGACGACTTCCACCGCCAGACCGCGCCGTCGGACTGGCTGGAAGGCCTGGTCAAGGCGTACGTCGGCGACTCGATCGCCAGCGACTTCTACCGCGAGGTCGCCACCCACCTCGACACCGACACCCGCGCCCTCGTCGTCGGCGTCCTCGACGACACGGGCCACGGCGGCTTCGCCGTCGAGAAGGTCCGCGCCGCGATCGAGGCCGACCCCCGCTGCGGCGGACGCCTCGCCCTGTGGGCCCGGCGGCTGATGGGCGAGGCCCTGTCGCAGGCGCAGCGCGTGGTCGCCGAGCGCGACGCGCTCTCCACCATGCTCGTCGGCGGCGTCGACGGCATGGCGGCCGGCTTCGACCTGGCGGCCGTCGGCGAGATGTTCGCGCGGATCACCAAGGCCCACACCAAGCGGATGGCGGCCCTCGGCCTCGCCGCCTGACCGGCCCCGTCCCGCCGGGCCACACGACCGGCCCGCTCCACACGCCGGCCCCCGGCGCGGATGGTTCCGCGCCGGGGACCGGCGTACGTCTTGCGTCGTGCTCGGTCCTCAGGCGTCCTCGGTCGTTCTCAGTCGTCCTCGGCCGGGTGTTCTCAGTCCTCCCGATCAGCCCCGCGACGGGAGCGAAAACGGAGGCCGGTGCGAGCGGCCGCGCGATCCGGGGGCCGGCCTCAGCAGCAGCGACAGCACCACCGCCGACACCAGGCCGGCGCCGACGAGTGCCGCGGTCAGGGTGATGTGCCCGGGGCCCAGCGCGAAGTGTGTGAGGTACGCGCCGAACAGAGCGCCCAGCACCCCGCTGACCAGCACCACTCTTCGCGAGGGCAGCCGCCGTGCGAGCACTCGCGCGGCCGCTCCGGACAAGAGGAGTCCCAGCAGAGCAGAGCCGAGCGCTTCCATCAGCGGCATTGAGGTCCCTCCCATACGTCGGGGCAAGCCGGTCACAGGCCTCCTACCCGAAGCGGAACAAGGAGAAACGGCCCGGTTGCATCAACCACCGGGCCGTTCCCCTCAGTTCTCGGCCCCCGCGGGCCGCCGCGTCAGAGCGCGCCGAAACCGACCTTGCGGGTGCTCGGCTCGCCCAGGTCCACGTAGGACAGGCGGTCGGACGGCACCAGGACCTTGCGGCCCTTGACGTCGGTGAGGCTGAGCAGCGGCGCCGTGCCGGACAGTGCGGCGACGACGATGCCCTCCAGCTCCTCGGCGCTCAGGTCGCTCTCCAGCACGATCTCCCGGGGTGCGTGCTGCACGCCGATCTTGACCTCCACGGCTTTGTCCCTCCGACGGTCCGTTACGCGCGATCAGCCGCGCCGTACGCGGTCCACATTAGCCCGGAGAGCGGAGCGCAATCGCGCGGAGCGGACACGCTGGCAGCGAACAGCGGCCGTGTCCGGGCCGGTCAGCCCTCGGCGCCGGACTCGGTGCCGTGCAGCGGGAAGCCGGCGATGCCGCGCCAGGCCAGCGAGGTCAGCAGGCCGACCGCCGTGTCCCGGGCGACCGGGCTCTCGCTGGACAGCCAGTAGCGGGCCACCACCTGCGAGACCCCGCCGAGGCCCACGGCCAGCAGCATCGACTCGTCCTTCGACAGGCCGGTGTCCTCGGCGATGACGTCCGAAATGGCCTCGGCGCACTGGAGCGAGACCCGGTCGACGCGCTCGCGCACCGCGGGCTCGTTCGTCAGGTCGGACTCGAAGACCAGGCGGAAGGCGCCGCCCTCGTCCTGCACGTACGCGAAGTAGGCGTCCATCGTGGCGGCGACGCGCAGCTTGTTGTCCGTCGTCGACGCGAGCGCGGTGCGCACGGCCAGCAGCAGGGACTCGCAGTGCTGGTCCAGCAGCGCCAGGTAGAGGTCGAGCTTGCCGGGGAAGTGCTGGTACAGCACCGGCTTGCTCACACCGGCACGCTCGGCGATGTCGTCCATCGCCGCCGCGTGGTAGCCCTGCGCGACGAAGACCTCCTGGGCCGCGCCCAGCAGCTGGTTGCGTCGGGCTCGGCGCGGCAGTCGCGTGCCCCGCGGACGCGCTGCTTCGGTCTGCTCGATGGCTGTCACGCCGCCTCCCACTTTCTCTAAGAACACAGTGCGCTCTGCGCCGCGCCGCCATCGTACTTTTCGGTAATCGAATCTGGAGGGTTCAAGCCGAGTTTTCTCGCGGTGCGGACCGCCCGGAGGCGCTGGTCAGCGGTAGTCGTCCTCGTCGAGCGGCACCACCCGCGCCTGCTCGGCGGCGTCACCGTCCGCGGCCTCGCCCGCGTCCACGCCGGTGACCGGGTCGTCCTCGCCGGGCACCAGGTCCGCCAGCTGTTCCGCGACGTCCGCCTCGGGCGCCTCGGGGTCGTGGTTCCCGGGGTCCCGCTTCCGGAAGGTGTCCGGCTCCGCAGGGTCGACAGTCATTGCGCTCCCCTCGCTTCCTTCTCCTCTCCTCCGAGCCTAGGAGGATCGAGGATGCCCCGCTAGGCGGACCCGTACGACCCCTGTGACCGCGAACACAAGAGGTGCGGCGTGATCGTCTCGTAACATTGCCCGCATGTCTTCGACCGAGCTGCCGGGTGTACGGTCCACCGCCGAGCCGTCCTCCCTGGTGGGAGCGGTCCGGGTGGCCGAAGGGGAGCAGATGCGCACCGCCGTGCTCCCCGGGCTGGAACTGGCCGTCCGGACCCGGCCGCCGCTGCGCACGGGCCTGCCGCCCGCGCTGTTCGTGCACGGGCTCGGCGGTTCCTCGCAGAACTGGTCGGCGCTCATGGAGCGGCTGGCCGCCACCGTCGACGGCGAAGCCGTCGACCTGCCCGGCTTCGGCTGGTCCCCGCCGCCGGCCGACCGGGACTACTCCGTCACCGGGCTGGCCCGCGCGGTCATCCGCCACCTCGACGCCGAGGGGCGCGGGCCGGTCCACCTCTTCGGGAACTCCCTCGGCGGCGCCGTCTCCACCCGGATCGCCGCCGTCCGGCCCGACCTCGTGCGCACCCTCACGCTGGTCTCGCCGGCCCTGCCCGAGCTGCGCGTGCAGCGGTCGGCCGTACCGACCGCGCTGCTCGCCGTACCGGGGACGGCCGCGCTCTTCGGCCGCCTCACGCGCGGGTTCACCGCCGAGCAGCGCACCCGGGGGGTGACGCAGCTCTGTTACGGGGACCCCTCCCGGGTGACGGCGGAGGGGTTCCGGGCCGCCGTGGAGGAGATGGAGCGGCGGATGGCCCTCCCCTACTTCTGGGACGCGATGACCCGTACCTCCCGCGGGATCGTCGACGCCTACACCCTCGGCGGCCAGCACGGGTTGTGGCGGCAGGCCCAGCGGGTTCTCGCCCCGGCGCTGCTGGTCTACGGTGGCCGGGACCAACTGGTCTCGTACCGTATGGCGCGCAAGGCCGCCGCGGCCTTCCGGGGATCGCGGCTGCTGTGCCTTCCCGAGGCCGGGCACGTGGCGATGATGGAGTACCCCGAGGTGGTGGCCGCCGCCTTCGGGGAGCTGCTGCGCGACACCGACACCGGTGCGGGCGACACCGACCGACATACCGAAGACGGCAGAGGCTGAGGACCGTGGGACGACATAGTCGCAAGGACCCCGCCCCCGCCCGTGCGGCGGCGGCACCCGCTCCGGCCGCTCCGGCCTTCCCGGAGGCCGGCCCGTACGCGTACCCGGACCGGTATCCGGACCCGGACCGGTATCCAGACCCGGACCCCGACCCGTACGACGATCCCTTCGAGGCCCCGTTCGCCCGGCGCCGGCCCGAACCCACCGTCGCCCACCAGGGGTTCGCGCCCAGGGAGCGGCCCGCGGCCGGGGCGCGCTCCGGTGGCCACCCCGAGCAGCACGAGCCCGGCGGCGCCTGGGGCTCGGGCTCGGTGCCCGACTCCGTGTACGGCGACTGGCGGGGCGTCCCGCGCGCCACCGTCCGGACCGGGGCGCCGGCCACGGTCCACGCCACCCCGGGCGCGGCCCCGGGGGCGGCCCGCTCCGCCGTCCTGAGCTCCGACACCCCCGCCTTCGGCACGCCCGCGGTGGGCTTCCCGCAGGTGACCCTGACCCCGTCGGTCCCGCTGACCCCGTCGGTCCCGCTCCTGACGGAGCCCGACCCCGATCCCGTCACCTCCACCGGGTCCCACCGCCGGGTGCCGGGGCCGCGCAGGCCGGGCGCGGCACCCGCGTTCGCCAGGCGGGCCTTCGCCGAGCCCGCGTTCGTGGAGCCCTCCGGGTTCGTCGAGCCCGTCGGGGTCGAGGCCGATGTCGAGGCCGATGTCGAGGCCGAACGGCCGGGCTCCGGGCGGGGCCTGAGGACCCGTACGTACACCGGACTGGCGGCCGTGGCCGTCACCACCGTCCTCGCCGTCGTCATCGCGGGCCAGGTGGCTTCCTCCGAGGACGATGCCGTCAAGCCCGGCCCGGTCGCCGCCCCCGGCGGAGCGCCCACCCGCGCCTCCGACAGCCGCGCCGCCGGATCCCGTTCCGAGGAGCGCGTCACGCCGGAGGCGCCCGCGGCGCCCGCCCCGGCGCCCGAGCTCACGTACGAGCAGAGGATGACCCAGCAGCTGCCCATCGACCCGAAGCTGGCCGGGCCCGGGACCTTCGACACCGTGCCCGGCGTGGCCAAGGCGCCGGGAAAGGGCCGGCTCGTGCGCTACCGCGTCGACGTGGAACAGGGGCTGGGGCTGGACCCGCAGCTGTTCGCCGAGGCCGTCCACCGCACCCTCAACGACCCGCGGAGCTGGAGCCACGGCGGCGCCCGGACCTTCGAGCGGGTGCCGGGCGGCGAGGCCGACTTCGTGATCACCCTCGCCAGCCCCGGGACCACCGGCGTCTGGTGCGCCAAGTCCAGCCTGGACACCACCGTCGACAACGTCTCCTGCGACTCGGCCTCCACCGACCGCGTGATGATCAACGCGTTCCGGTGGGCGCAGGGCTCGGCGACCTACGGGCCGGACCAGATGTTCGCGTACCGCCAGATGCTCATCAACCACGAGGTCGGGCACCGCCTCGGGAACGGGCACGTGAACTGCCGCACGCCGGGGTCGCTCGCGCCGATCATGCAGCAGCAGACGAAGTCCCTCGACATCGACGGAATCCAGTGCAAGCCCAACCCCTGGGTATTTCCCGGCGGTTGAGGAGTGGGAAGCGGATGCTGCTGCGGCGCGTGGGGCTGGAGCCCGCCACTACGACCGCTACCCGCACGAGTTCAGCGGCGGCCGGCGCCAGCGCGTGGGCATCGCCCGCGCACTCGCCCCCGCGCCCCGGCTGATCGTCTGCGACGAGCCGGTGTCGGCGCTCGACGTGACCACGCAGGCGCAGGTCACCGCCCTGCTGGCGCGGCTCCAGCGGGAGCTGGGCGTCGCCCTGGTGTTCATCGCGCACGACCTGGCGGTGGTCCGGCAGGTCAGCGACCGGGTCGCCGTCATGTGCGGCGGCGAGATCGTGGAGGAGGGCCATGTGGACGAGGTCTACGACCGCCCCACCCACGCCTACACCCGGCGGCTGCTGGCCGCCGTACCGGCGCTGGACCCGGGCCTGGCCGCCGAGCGCCGACCCGTCCGGCGGGAGGTCTTCGCGTAGGCGCACCCATTTCTAGCGTGCTGGAACGCGAACCGTACGGGAAAGTTACGACTCTTCACCCCTTCCGGTGGCGCGACGGACAACCGTCCGTCGCGCCTTCGGCATATCCGCTTGAGTTCATCCGCGGCGGGTCACCGGACCGACGGCGACCGCCTGAACGGGAGATCGGGGGTGCCACTCGTGCGGATCGGACTGCTCACGGAAGGTGGTTATCCGTATGCCACCGGAGAGGCCAGGCTGTGGTGCGACCGGCTCGTGCGCGGGCTCCCGCAGCACGAGTTCGAGCTGTACGCGCTGAGCCGCAGCGCCGGACAGGAGCGCGCCCGGGTCCCGCTCCCCGAGCACGTCACCCGGGTCCGCACGGCCCCCCTGTGGGCCCCGGCGGACGACGGCCGGACGTACTCCCGGCGGGAGCGGCTCCGGTTCGCCGGATGCTTCCGCGAGCTGGTCCACGGGACCTGCGCCGCAGAGGCCGCGCCCTTCGCGGCCGGGCTGTACGGGCTGGCCGAACTCGCCCGCGAGCAGGGCGGCCTGTACGCGGCCCTGCGCTCCGAGTCCGCGGTGCGGGTGGTGGAGTCCGCGTGCCGGGCGACGGCCGCGAACCGCGCGGTCCAGGCCGCCCAGGTCCCGGACCTGCTCGACTTCGTGGACGAACTGGAACGGATGCTCCGCCCGCTGTCCCTCGACTGGTACGGGGAGGCCGGGCTCGGCGAGGTCGACATCAGCCACGCGGCGGCGGGCGGGGTGGCCGCGCTCCCCGGACTGCTGGCCAAACGCTTCTTCGGAGTGCCTCTGCTCGTCACCGAGTACGGGGTGCACCTGCGGGCCCACTACCTCGGACAGGGCCCCGAGTCCCGGCCCGCCGCCAGGGCGCTGCTCGCCGCCTTCCACGTGCGGCTGGCCGGCGAGATCTACGACCGGGCCGACCTGCTCACCCCGGGCAACGCACACGCCCGGCGCTGGCAGGAGCACTGCGGAGCCGCGCGCGAGAAGCTGCGCACGGTCTACCCGGGCATGGAGGCGGACCGATTCGCCACGGTCGGGGAGGCCGCGGACTGCGGGGACCCCGACACGCTGGTGTGGGTGGGCCGGATAGAGCCGGCCAAGGACCTCATCGCGCTGCTGCACGCCTTCGCCGAGGTGCGGCGGGCCGAACCCCGGGCCCGCCTGCGGATCTTCGCGACGGCCGTGGCCCCCCAGTACCTCGCGGACTGCCGGTCGCTGGCCGCGCAGCTCTTCCCCGACGAGGCCGTCGACGCCCTGACCGCGGGCGAGAACCCCGTCACCTTCGAGGAGATCGGCGGCCCCGACGCCCCCTCGACGGCCGAGGCGTACGGCTCCGGGCGCGTCGCCGTGCTCTCCTCCGTGATCGAGGGCTTCCCGATCACCCTGGCCGAGGCGATGTTCTGCGGGCGGGCCACCGTCTCCACGGACGTCGGCGCGGTCCAGGAGGTCATCGGCGGCACCGGCCTCGTCGTCCCGCCCCGCAATCCGCGGGCCCTCGCCGATGCCTGCCTCTCCCTGCTGCGGGACCCCGAGCGGGCCCAGCGGCTCGGCTCGGCGGCCCGCGCGCGGGCATTGGAGCTGTTCACCGTCGAGCAGAACGTCTCCGCGTTCCAGGAGGTCTACCTGCGCCTGCTCGCCCGCGGCTCCGCCCGCCCGGACGGCGAGGTCCCCTTCGCGCAGCCCCCGGAGGCCCGGGTCCCCGGCCACTGGACCACTCCCACCTGGGCCCCCGTGCCGGAGGCGACCGCATGACCACCCTGGACGAACGCGCAGCCGCGGCCGCGGTACCGGACCCGCGCCCGGCGGGGGAGCACGGGGCGGCCCCCGTTCCGGCGCCCGCCCCCGTGCGGCGGCCGTCCGGCGGGGATCCCGTCAAGGCGCTCCTGCACCGCCACCGGGACCTGTGCGAACGGGCCGTCGACCCGCTCGAGATCGCGGCCGGGCTCGAAGCCCACGGCGTCACCGACCGGACCGCCGCCCGGTTCCGCCACCGGGACGTCTTCTCGCTCGCCGAGGAGCTGTACGCCCGTGCTCCCCGCGGCGAGGCCGCCGCGCCCGCCGCCCGGCCGCTCCCGGCCGGCTGGGCCGCCGGTCCCCGGGCCCTGCGCGGCTTCGGCTTCGCGCTGCTGCCCGGGGCGCTCGCGCTCGGCGCGGCTGGCGCCGGGCAGTCCTGGACGGGGGCCGCCGCGGGGGCAGCCGCCGTCGCCGCCCTGGTGTGGCCCGGGCGGGCCGCCGGCCGCTTCCCCCTCACCGCGCACCTGCTGGCCGCGGCCGTCGTCGGCTGGGCCGCGCACCGCCACGGCCCGGCCCTCGCCGTCGCGCTCGCGCTGGCCGTGGCCCCCGGACACCTGGTGGCGGCCGCGTTCGCCGCCCGGGCCCGGGCCCGGCTGGCCGGGAGCCGCGGCCTGGGGGAGTTCGCCGACCGGGCCCGGCCGCTGCTCGCCGGGAGCGCGGCGGTGTTCACCGCGGCCGCCGCCGGGGCCGCCGCGCTCGCCGGGGCGGGCCTCGCCGCGGCCGTGCCGCTCGCGGTGCTGCTGTTCCTGGCCCGGATGCTGCTGCGGCACGGCGCAGACCGGCGCCCCGTCGCCGCCGCGCTGGTCCTCGCCCTGGTCCCGGTCCCGGCCGCGGCGGTCGCCGCCGCGGCGGGGCTCCTCGTACACGCCTTCCTCACCCTGTCCCGCGCGTCCGCCCATGCGCGGCCCTGAGCCCCGTCCCCGTGACGGACCCCGCACTTCGGAGCCGACGCCGGAGCGCGTACCCCTGTCCCCGCGCCATCCACCCACCCGCAAGGAGACACAGGACATGACCGGCCAGCCAACCAACCAAGGGGCCACGCGATGAGGGTGCTGCTGATCGGAGCCAACGGATACCTCGGACGCTACGTCGCCGACCGGCTGCTCGCCGACCCGGCCGTCCAGCTCACCGCGCTCGGCCGCGGCGACGACGCCGACGTCCGCTTCGACCTCGCCACCGGCAGCCCCGGTGCGCTCACCCGCTTCCTCGACGCCGTCCACCCGGGCGTCGTCGTCAACTGCGCCGGCGCCACCCGCGGCGGAGCCCGCGAGCTCACCCGGCACAACACCGTCGCCGTCGCCACCATCTGCGAGTCCCTGCGCCGCAGCGGCTGCGGCGCCCGCCTGGTCCAGCTCGGCTGCGCCGCCGAGTACGGGCCCAGCCAGCCCGGATCGTCCACGGCCGAGGACGCCGTGCCGAGACCCGGCGGACCGTACGGGGTCAGCAAGCTGGCCGCCACCGAGCTGGTGCTCGGCTCCGGACTGGACGCCGTCGTCCTGCGGGTCTTCTCGCCCGTCGGCCCCGGCACCCCGGCCGGCTCCCCGCTGGGCCGTCTCGCCGAGGCCATGCGCCGCGCGATGCAGTCCGGGGACGGCGAGCTCAAGCTCAGCGGGCTCGGCGTGCAGCGCGACTTCGTGGACGTACGGGACGTGGCGCGCGCCGTGCACGCCGCCTCCCTCTCCGCCGCCCAGGGCGTCGTCAACATCGGCACCGGCCGTGCGGTCCGGCTGCGCGAAGCGGCCGCCGTCCTGGCCCGGGTCGCCGGGTACGGGGGCGCCCTGTACGAGCTGGACGTCCCGCACGGCGGCCCGCAGGCGCACGGCCACCCCGGCCGGCCGGCCGGCCTCGCCGCCATCGGATCCCCCCGCTCCGAGGCGACGGCCGAACAGCTCGCCGCGCACGCGCCCCAGCCGTACCCGTACCCGGACGGCTGCGGGGCCTGGCAGCAGGCCGACGTGCGCACGGCCCGCGACCGGCTCGGCTGGCGGCCGCGGATCAACCTGGAGGAGTCCCTCGCGGACATCTGGATGGAGGCGGCGTGCCGCATCTGACCACGCCGCCGGGGGCCGCGCTGGCCGAGGGGACCGAGGCCGGCCGCCTGGGCCTCGGCATCCCCGGCTACGCGCACCCGCTCCTGGCGCCGGTCGAATGGGCCGAGCTGACCCGCCCCGGCACCCCACTGCACTGGGCGGTGCTCAACGTCGCGGACGGTCCCGGCGGACGCCCCGATCCGCACTGCACCGAGGCCGCCGTGAAACTCCGCCGCTCGGGCGGCACGGTCCTCGGGCATCTCGCGATGCGGGACGGGAAGCGGTCCTTCGGGGAGCTGGTCTCCGACGCCCACCGCTTCCGGGACTGGTACGGGGTGGGCGGTTTCTACCTGGCGCAGGCCCCGGCCGGACCGGCCGAACTGGCCGCGGTGCGCCGGGTGTCGGACGCCCTGCGCGGGCTCGGCGAGGACGTGCTGATCGTGCTCGGACAGGGCACGCACCCGTGCGAGGGCTACGTGGAGGCCGCCGACCAGCTGGTCACCTTCTCCGGGGCCTGGGCCGACTACCGCTGGTCCCAGGTCGCGGAGTGGACCGCCGACCACCCGCCGGAGCGGTTCTGCCACCTCGTCCACGGTGTGCCCCGCACGCACCTGGAGGAGGCGACGCGGATCGCCCGCTGGCAGGGGGCCGCGACCGTCTGGTTCACGGACCGGCGCGGCACGCCGGCCCAGGATCCGTGGGCTTCGATGCCCGGGTACTGGGACGAAATCGTCTCGCGGATCGGACCGGGTGTCTCGGAATGAAGAAGGGCGTGGCAGTGTTACGGAAAGAACCACCGTTCAGACGTTCACATCTACGGAGTCCCCGTGTCGCTGCCACCCCTGGTAGAGCCAGCTGCTGAGCTCACCGTTGACGAGGTCCGTCGGTACTCCCGCCACCTGATCATCCCGGAGGTCGGGATGGACGGCCAGAAGCGCCTGAAGAACGCCAAGGTGCTGGCCGTGGGCGCGGGTGGGCTCGGCTCGCCCGCCCTCATGTACCTGGCCGCGGCCGGTGTCGGCACGCTGGGCATCGTGGAGTTCGACGAGGTCGACGAGTCGAACCTACAGCGCCAGATCATCCACAGCCAGGCGGACATCGGCCGGTCCAAGGCCAAGTCGGCCCGTGACAGCGTGCTGGGCATCAACCCGTACGTGAACGTGGTCCTCCACGAAGAGCGGCTCGAAGCCGAGAACGTGATGGAGATCTTCAGCCAGTACGACCTCATCGTCGACGGCACGGACAACTTCGCCACGCGCTACCTGGTCAACGACGCCTGCGTGCTGCTGAACAAGCCGTACGTGTGGGGCTCGATCTACCGCTTCGACGGCCAGGCCTCGGTCTTCTGGTCCGAGCACGGCCCGTGCTACCGCTGCCTCTACCCCGAGCCGCCCCCGCCGGGCATGGTCCCGAGCTGCGCCGAGGGCGGCGTACTGGGCGTGCTCTGCGCGTCCATCGGGTCCATCCAGGTCACCGAGGCCATCAAGGTCCTCACGGGCGTCGGCGAGCCGCTGGTCGGCCGCCTGATGATCTACGACGCGCTGGAGATGCAGTACCGCCAGGTCAAGGTCCGCAAGGACCCCGACTGCGCGGTCTGCGGCCCGAACGCGACCGTCACCGAGCTCATCGACTACGAGGCCTTCTGCGGCGTCGTGTCGGAGGAGGCCCAGGAGGCGGCCGCCGGCTCGACGATCACTCCCAAGCAGCTCAAGGAGTGGATCGACACCGACGAGCCGATCGAGATCATCGACGTCCGCGAGGTCAACGAGTACGAGATCGTCTCGATCCCCGGCGCGAAGCTGATCCCCAAGGGCGAGTTCCTGATGGGCACGGCCCTCCAGGACCTGCCGCAGGACAAGCGCATCGTCTTGCACTGCAAGACGGGTGTCCGCAGTGCGGAAGTCCTCGCGGTACTGAAGTCCGCGGGCTTCTCGGACGCGGTGCACGTCGGCGGCGGCGTCATCGGCTGGGTCCACCAGATCGAGCCGGACAAGCCGGTCTACTAGGCCCGCCCGCACACCCGGTGATCCGCAGGGGCCGTACCGCGCTCTAAGCGCCGTACGGCCCCTGTGGCGTTCCCGGACCGGTCAACTGCCCTGCGGCTGCCGCGGCTGCCGCGGCTGCTGCGGGGCGACGGGCGTTCCCGTGGGGTCCGGGGCCGCGGTGCACACGATGCCGGGCGCCGGGGACTTCCCGTCCAGCAGGTACGTGTTCACGGCCTGCTGCACGCACGCGTCGCCGCTGTTGTAGGCGCCGTGTCCCTCGCCCTTGTACGTGAGTTCCACGCCGACGCCGGGGCCGAGGCGCTCCACCATCTTGCGGGCGCCCTCGTACGGGGTGGCCGGGTCACCGGTGTTGCCGATCACCAGGATGGGCGCGGATCCCGGGGCGGACACGTCCGGGGTCACCCAGGCGCCCGCGACGGGCCAGTCGGTGCAGCCCATCATCGCCCAGCCCAGGAAGTCCCCGAAGACGGGCGAGGCCGCGCGGAACGCCGGGAGCTTGGCCTTGGTCTGCGCGAGGGTGTAGCGCTCCTTGGAGTCCGCGCAGTTGATCGCGGTGTTCGCGGCGCCGATGTTGCTGTAACGGCCCTGCTGGTCGCGGCCGTTGAGCGCGTCCGAGAGGGCCATCAGCAGCTGGCCCTGGCCGCCGCCCGCCTCGTCCAGGCCCTGTTCCAGCAGGGGCCACAGCTCCTTCGAGTACAGGGCCTGGGCGATGCCGTTCGTCGCGGCGCTGTCGGTGAGAATCCGGTCGCCGATGCCCGCGATGGGCTTCGCGGCCAGCGACTTCTGGAGCTTGATGACGTTCTCCTCGATCTCCTTGGCGGTGCTGCCCTGGAGCTGGCAGGCGTCGCCGCGGTCGACGCAGTCCTGCGCGAAGTTGCCGAGGGCGAGCTGGAAGCCCTCGGCCTGGCCCAGGGCCCCCTCCTCCGAGGTCTTGGTCGGGTCCACGACGGCGTCGAAGACGGCCCTGCCGACGTTCTTGGGGAAGAGGTGGGCGTAGACCCCGCCGAGCTCGGTGCCGTAGGAGATGCCGAAGTAGTGGAGCTTCTCGTCGCCGAGGGCCTGGCGGATGCGGTCCAGGTCGCGGGCGGCGTTGGAGGTGCCGACGTGCGGAAGGACCTTCGCGGAGTTCGTCTCGCAGGCCTTCTGGTATTTCCTGATGTTGTCGACGAACGCCTTCTCCTGCTCCGGCGTGGCCGGCGAGGAGTCCTGGGCGTAGTACGCGTCCAGCTGCTTGTCGTCCTCGCAGCGGACGGGGGCGCTGCGGCCCACCCCGCGGGGGTCGAAGCTCACCAGGTCGTACCGGGCACGCAGGGCCTCGTACTCCTTGGCGGCGCCCGGGAGGGTGGTGAGGCCGGAGCCGCCGGGGCCGCCGAAGTTGAAGACGAGGGAGCCGAGGCGGTTGTCCTGGTCGCGGGCCTTCGCGCGGATCAGGCCGAGCGGGATCGTCTCCCCCTCGGGCTCGGCGTAGTCCAGGGGGACGTCGAGGGTGGCGCACTGCCAGTCCTTGCCCGGGGCCGGTCCGCCGCCCTCGGCGGGGGTCGGGGCCTCGCACTCGCCCCACTTGAGGGGTTCGGCACCCTTGGCGCCGCCGCCCTTCGTTTTCTCCCCGTCGCCGCTGTCGGAACAGGCACTGGTGGTGAGCAGTGCGGCGGCGAGGGCGGCGGAAGCGGTGACCCGCAAGGCGTTTCTCGACATGCGCCCATCCTGTGCGCGCTTCGCCGGGGCCGCCCCCGCGATGAGCCGAACGGGGGGCACCGGGGGCCGGGCGCGCATCAGGGCGCGATGAGCAGCTGCCGGGCGGCGGCGCGGCCCGTCGCCACGCAGGCGGCCACGCCACGCCCTCGTACGCCGCTCCGCACAGGGCCAGCCCGGGGAGCTCGGAGGCCGCCTCGCGGATGCGGGCGACGCGGTCGCGGTGGCCGACCCCGGGGGCGCAGCAGCTCCGCCGCCGCGAAGGCCGGGAGGGCGAGGACCACCGCGTCCGCCTCCATCGTCAGCGGCCCGTCGTCCGTCATCGCCGCGACCCGCCACCGGTCGCCCGGCAGCCGCTGGAGCGAGCGGGCGGTGGTCCCGGTGAGGATGCGGGCCCCGCAGGCCGCGGCGAACGGCCTGCGGGAAGCGGCCGGTGCCGCCGGCCACGCCCTGTACGGCCACGGCCGCCGATCGGGGCGCGCCCGCCGCCCGCATCCGGCGCAGCGCGGGCAGCAGCGGGCCGCCCTGTTCGGCGAGGGCCGCGATCCGGGGCATGGCCGCGCGCAGCGAGAGCGAGTCGGCGCGGCCCGCGTAGACCCCGCCGAGCAGGGGTTCGACGAGCCGGTCCACGGCTTCCCGGCCGAGGCGGGCGGCGAGGTAGCCGCCCACCGAGCAGTCCCCGGTCAGCGGCTCCGCCGGCAGGGTCTCCTCGGCGGCCGCCCGGGCCACGCCCGCGGGCGAGAGCAGGCCGGTGCCGGCCAGCGCCGCGGGGTCGGTGGGGACGCCCATCACGTGCCCGTCCGGCAGCGGGCGCAGGGCGCCGTGGGTCCAGACCGTGGTCGGCGCCTTCGCCGGATCGCACAGGGCGTTGCCCAGCCCGACGGCGGCGGCCAGTTCCACTGCCTCGGGCCGCAGGGCCATGAGGGACTCCGCCCCCTCGTCCACGGTGATTCCGGCGATGGTGCCGGTGCGCAGCTTGCCGCCGACCTAGGTGCGGCTCTCCAGCACCTCCCACGTGGCCCGCACCAGACCGCCCTTGCCGCGCGCCTTCTGGTAGGCGCGGCGGCGTCCCGGATCGGCCTGGATGTCGGCCCAGGCGTCGACCGGGTCGCCCAGCCGCGCCTTGGCCTCGCGGTACATCTCCAGGAAGGAGTGGCGGTCCGGGCAAGAGGACCCGCTTCTGACGCTACGCCCGTGAAATCAGTGAAAGCGGTGACAAAGGTCCCGTGCGGGCATGACCTCTTTCCGCACTTTCCCGGGCCGAGTGGATGTCAGGCTGGGAGGGCCCAACTCGTGGAGGGCGGCGGGAAATCACGCGATGGAATTCCCATTCGTGCCGAAGTCCCAGTGGAAAGGGCGGCGGACGGGAGCGGGAGCGGGAGCGGGTGCGTGTGCGGGGGCGAAAGCCAAACGCGCGGCGGGCGGCCGCAGAGGGGGGTACACCTGGCTCCCGGACCAGCACGGCGCATGGGCCATGCTGGCCGTGCCGTTCCTCGCGGGCACCCTGCTCGCCCCCCGGCCGGGGTGGGCGCACGCACTGCTGTTCGCGGCCTGGCTGCTCGGATACGTCGCGGTGTTCCACGCCCAGCAGTGGCTCCGGCTGCACGCGCGCGGGCTGCGCTCGGCCCGGCGGCACGGCCGGCCGGCCGTGGCCTTCGGGGCGGCCTTCGTGGCGGCGGCGCTCCCGCTCGCGGTGGCGCACCCCTGGCTGGTCGTGGCGGCGCTGCTCGCCGCGCCGTTCGTGGCGGTGAACACCCGCCACGCGCTGCGCGGCCGCGAGCGGGCCCTGGTCAACGGCCTGGCGGCGGTGGTCCCGGCCTGCGGGATGCTGCTGGTCGCGGAGCGGCTGGGCGGGGGCGCGACGGGCGCCGCGCGGGCGCCGGCGCTGGCCTGCCTGCTGTACTTCGCGGGGACGGTCCCGTACGTGAAGACGATGATCCGGGAGCAGAACTCGCCGGCCTACCGCCGGGGTTCGGCCGCCTACCACGCGGTCGCCCTGGCGGTGGCCGCCTGCCTCTCGCCGTGGCTGGCCCTGTCCTTCGCCGCCTACCTCGCCCGCGCCGCCGCCCTCCCGGGCCGGGGGCTGCGCGTCCCGGTGGTCGGCGCGATCGAACTCGCCTGCTCGGCGGCCCTCCTCCTGACCCTGACCCTCGCCTTCTGACCCGCCGGGCTCCGGGCCCCCGGGGCGCAGCCCCGAGGGTTTGACCGTGCCGGGGTATCCGGGGCCGGTCCCCGGGAGGGGCGGCCGCCGTGCACCGGTACCCCGGCCGGGAGGCTAGATGGCCTCCTTGCGCGTCAGGAAGTTGAACGAGATCCACCCCGGCAGCACCGGCAGCCAGAACGTCATCAGCCGGAACAGCAGGACCGCCGAGATCGCGACCTCCTTCTCCAGCCCGGCCGCGACCAGGCCCAGCGTCAGCGTGGCCTCCACCGCGCCCATGCCGCCCGGTGTGGGGGCCGCCGACCCCAGCGCGTTGCCCGCCAGGAACACCACCGCGATGCTCGCGTAGCTGATGGCCTCGCCGCCCCCGAACGCCCGGATGGACGCGTCCAGGCACATCACGAAGCAGCCCGTCAGCAGCAGCATCCCGCCGATGCCCGTCACCAGCTTCTGCGGCCGCTGGAGCACGTCCAGCATGCGCGGCACCACGCCCGCGAACAGCGCCCGTACCCGCGTCACCACGAACTTCCGCATGAACGGGACCGCCGTCACCACCAGCACCAGCACCGCCACCGTCAGCAGACCCGCGATCACCGTCCGGGACGGGGTCATCTCCGGGGTCTTCTCGGTGCCGGTCAGGTAACCGAACGACAGCAGCAGCAGGACGTGGCTGGCCAGGCCGAACAGCTGCGAGGCTCCGACGCTCGCGACCGCGAGCCCCGGCCGGACCCCCGCCCGCTGCAGGAACCGCGTGTTCAGCGCGACACCGCCGACCGCCGCCGGAGCCACCAGCTTCACGAACGACCCGGCCACCTGCGCCACGACCGTCCGCAGGAACGACACCCGCTCCGGCACGAAGCCCAGCAGGCTCATCGCGGCTGCGAAGTAGGTCAGCACCGAGAAGGCCATCGCCGCCCCGACCCAGCCCCACTGCGCCTCCGCGACGGTCTCCGCGAGGGGGACGTGCGCCAGCTGCGTCAGCAGGAAGTACGCACCGAACGCGCCCGCGATGAACGACACCAGCGTGCGCGGCCGGATCCGCTCCAGCCGGGCCGGCTCCACGGGGGCCTGCGGGCGGATCAGCAGCACCTGCCGGCGGATCTGGCTCAGCAGGTCCTCCTCCCGCGCCCCGTCCAGCGCGTCGTCCAGCGCCCTCTTCTCGGCCTTGCGGTCGGCGGAGGCCGACCTCGCCGCCGCGTCCGCCTCACGGGCCGCCTTCGCCGCACGTGAGGACTCCAGCACGGCCTCCCGCTCCCGGTCCGCCCGCTCCCGCGCCAGCAGGCGCAGCGTGGACCGGGTGGAGCGGCTCAGCGCGATCGGCTGGAGCAGCGGCAGGCAGTCCGCCACCGCGTCCGGGCCGAGCACCGACACCGCCGACGCCACCGACCGCTCCGCCCCGACCCGCAGGCCGAGCGTGGTCAGCAGCTGCGCGATGTCCATCCGGAGCACCAGGTCCCCGGCGGCGATCTCACCGCCCCGCAGGTCGGTGAGGATGACGTTGCCGGAACGATCCACCACGAGGGCGTCACCTGTGAGCCGCCGGTGCGCGATGCGCCGCGACTGCAGGGCCCGTACCTGCTCCCAGGCGTTGCGGCTCAGCTCGTCGGTGATCTCCTCGTCGGGGAGGGCGTCCAGGGTCCGGCCGCCCAGGTGCTCGTAGACGAGCATCACGGCGTCCGGGCCCAGCTCGGAGGTGGCGATCAGCTTCGGCGCGTTCGCCCCGGCCGCGATCGCCGCGTACGCGAGCAGAGCCTCCTGCTCCAGCGCCTGGCGCAGGGACTGCAGGCTGCGCCGCGTGGTGATCCCGCGCAGGGTGAGTCGGCGCCAGACCCGGTAGAAGAAGCCCTGGGCCTGCTGCTCGCGGTCGACGACGGTGACGTCGAGGGGCGGGCCGTCCTCCAGGGTGACGTGGTAGCGCCGGCCCCGGTCGCTGACCTCGCTCACATCGGCCCCGTCGCCCTGGTCCGCGCGCATCGCGCTGACCGGGCGGAACCCGACCCGGCGCAGTCCCGCGAGGAGGGTGTGGCCGGTGGGCCGGACGTTGGGCGAGCCGACCGCGTACAGCGTCCCGTACGCGACGCTCCAGCCGAGCAGCACCGTCAGGATGATCGAGAAGGGGGTGGTGTAGCCGCCGACCAGCATCGTGAACGCGTCGAGCAGCAGGACCACCCACAGGGCGACCCGCCAGCGGGGTCTGCGCGTCATCCCGACCGCGGTCATGTACGCGATCACGGGCGCGAGGTAGCCGTGTACCGGATCGGTGAGGGCCCCGCCGACCCCGGCGGGCCGGGTCAGCGCCTCCTGGATGGTGTCGGGGGCGGCCTGGGAGACCCACAGGTCGGTGGCGAGCGTCACCCCGTGCGCGAGGACGGCGGCCAGCACGCCGTCGGCGATGCGCAGTCCGTCGCGCTTGATCAGCCGCTCGATGGCGAAGGCCACGGGCAGCAGGAGCACGGCGATGCTCGACACCAGGGCCGCGACCTTGATCAGCAGGTCCGGCGCCGCGCCCGTGCCCTCCTTGATGTCGGCCTGCAGTCCGGCGGTCGTGCCGTGGGCGAAGGCGGAGATGCCGAGCACGACGGCGATGCCGAGGATGCCGACGAGGAGCCGCACGAGGTCGGAGGGGCGGTGCACGCGGGCAGCGAGCAGCGGTTCGTCGACCTCGACGCGGTCGGCCTCCGTCGGGGCGTGTCCGTGCAGGCCCTCCGGCTCGCTGCCGGCGAAATCGCGGTCGGCGGTGGGGTCGCGGTCGGGGTCGGCGTCGGGGTCGGGGTCGCGGTCGGGTTCGCCGGAGCCCGCGGGGGCGCCGGGGCCCGCCGGGCCCTTGCGGCCGCCGCGGCCGTCGCCGGCGTCCGGCCCGTCGGTCTCGCGGTCGCCGTTCGGACGGCGGTGGTCCGGCTCCCAGCGGTCCGGGCGCGGTCGGCCGGGGCGCGGGGCGGGGCCGTCGTCCGGGCGCGCGCCGTCGTCTGGATCCGCGCCGTCCGGAGGGCTCACACCCTGCTCCTTCGTCGTCACTTCCGTCTCTTCTTGATCACGTATCACCAGTCACCGCCCGGAAGATGGTGGCACGGACCGACGGGAGCGCGGGGCATCAGGGTGCGCGCCGGTGCGGAACCCAATCTTCCGCGGAGGGGCGGCCGACGTGCTGCACCATGGGCCGGATGAGCGAGGAACTGCCCGCCTACGCGGAGCGCGTACTGGAGGTGGCCGAGCGGATTCCGCCCGGCCGGGTGATGACGTACGGCGACGTCGCCGAGTGGCTCGGCGAGGGCGGTCCGCGCCAAGTCGGGCGCGTCATGGCCCTGCACGGGGGAACCGTGCCCTGGTGGCGCGTGGTGCGGGCGGACGGCGTACCCCTCCCGGGGAGCGAGCGGCGCGCCCTGGAGCACTACCGGGCCGAGGCCACGCCGCTGCGTCCGACGGCCGGCGGCGGGCCCAGGCTGGACATGCGCCGGGCGCGCTGGGACGGGAGCCCGGACCCCGGACGGGACGACAAGCGCGACGAGGCTCACACCTGACAGCTTCGGCCATGCGCGGCCCGGACGGGCGGTCGAGCGCCCGTGCGAAGGCCCGTACGGGGGACGCGGAGGAACTGCGCGGGGGCACGCGGTTGACGTAGCGTTGCCCCTTCGGCCCCGGCCGGGGCCGTCGCGGCGGGCGTCGCGACAGCCGCCGCCGGGACCCCCGCGGCGCCGCCGCACCGCGCGGACCGCCCGTCCGCGACGGGCACCGCGACCCCCGTACCACCCGCAGACCCACCAGGACCGGCAGCTCACGTGATCACCTCTTCCTCCGACCGCACCGCACGGCGGCGCACGCGGACCCCCGACGCGTACCGCCTCGTGCGCACCGGGCCGGAACGGGTGGATCCCCCTGTTCTGGACGCAGCGCAGCGCGCGGTGGTTGACCACGCCGGCGGACCCCTGCTGGTCCTGGCCGGACCGGGCACCGGAAAGACCACCACCCTGGTGGAGTCGGTCGCCGCCCGCGTCGAGGCGGGAACCGACCCCGCCCGGATCCTGATCCTCACCTTCAGCCGCAAGGCCGCCGTCGAACTCCGCGACCGGGCCGCCGTGCGGCTCGGCGGCGCGCGGGCGCCGCAGGCCACCACCTTCCACTCCTTCTGCTACGGCCTGGTCCGCGCCCACCAGGACACCGACCTCTTCGCCGACCCGCTGCGGCTGCTGTCCGGCCCCGAGCAGGACGTGATGGTCCGCACCCTGCTGGAGGGCCAGCGCCGGATCCGGTCCATCCGCTGGCCCGACGACCTGCGGGCCGCGCTGACCACGCGCGGCTTCGCCGACGAGGTCCGCGCGGTGCTGGCCCGCGCCCGCGAACTGGGCCTGGGCCCGGCCGCCCTCGACTCCTTCGCGACCCGGATCGGGCGCCCGGACTGGAAGGCGGCGGCGGCCTTCCTCTCCGAGTACCTGGACGTCCTGGACATGCAGGGCACGCTGGACTACGCGGAACTCCTCCACCGCGCGGTCCTCCTCGCGGAGCGCACCCCGGCGCTCGCCTCCGCGTACGACGTGATCCTCGTGGACGAGTACCAGGACACGGACGCCTCGCAGCTGCGCCTGCTGCGGGCACTGACCGGCCCCGGCGGCACGCTGATCGCCTTCGGCGACCCCGACCAGTCGATCTACGCCTTCCGCGGCGCCGACATCAACAACGTCCTCGACTTCGAATCGGCCTTCCCGGGCGCGGCGGTCCGCGCGCTGACGGTGGGCCGCCGCTCGGGCGCGGCCCTGCTGGCCGCCACCCGGCTGCTCACCACGCGCATGCCGGTGCCGCGGCTGCCGTCCGCCGCCGTACGGGCCCACCGCGCGCTCCAGTCCGTACGGGAGGGCGGCCGGGTCGAGGTGTACACGTACCCCACCGCCGGGGCGGAGCTCGACAACATCGCCGACGTCCTGCGCCGGGCCCACCTGGAGGACGGGGTGCCGTGGCAGGACATGGCCGTCCTGGTCCGCTCCGGCGGCCGCACCCTCCCGGCGATGCGGCGGGCGCTGAACACGGCGGGGGTCCCGACCGAGACGGACGCCTCGGGCTCCCCCCTGCGGCACGAACCGGCGGTCGCCCCCCTGCTGACGGCCCTGCGCACCGCGGCCACGGCCGCCACCCCGGCCCCCCTCCCGTCCCCCCGCGCAGCAGAACCGGCCCCGGACCGCCCGCCCGGCGACGCGGCGGAGGCGGCGGACGCGGCGCTCGTCCCGGGCCCCGCCGCCGACGGAACCGAGCCCCCCCCGCCGGGCACACCCGCCGAGCCCGCCCCCGAGCCGACCGCCCCCGAGCCGACCGCCCCCGGCGCCGGTCCGGCGCTCCGCCCCGCGGAAGCGGAGCCGGCGTCCGGTGGCACCGTGGCCGGAGCCGGGCGGTCCCTGCCCGCCGCAGCCGCCCCGGCCACCGAGGGCCCCGCCTCCGGCACCGAGCAGCCCGAGCCCGCCGAGGCCCTCGAGCCCACCGCCGGAGACCCGGCCGAGCCCACCGCCGGAGACCCGGCCGAGCCCACCGCCGGAGACCCGGCCGGCGGAGGGTGGATCGGCGTCGAGGCGGCCCTCGCGCTGCTCGCCTCGCCGCTCGGCGCAATGGACGCCGCCGACCTCCGCCGCCTCGGCCGGGCCCTGCGCGACGAGGAGCGCGCCGCCGGCGTCACGGTGCCCGCGCCCTCCGACGCGCTGCTCGCCCGCGCGCTGGCCGAGCCCGAGCGGCTCACCGCCCACGACCCCGCCTACGCCCGCGGCGCCCAGCGCCTCGGCCTGCTCCTGCGCAAGGCCCGCGAGCTGCTCCAGGGCGGCGGCACCGCCGAAGAGGCCCTCTGGGCCCTCTGGGACGGCACCCCCTGGCCGCAGCGCCTGGAGCGGAGCGCCCGCCGCGGCGGCGCGGCCGGCCGCAACGCCGACCGCGACCTCGACGCCGTCTGCGCCCTCTTCGACACCGCCGCCCGCGCCGAGGAGCGCACCGGCGGCCGCGGCGCCCTCAACTTCCTCGAACAGCTCGAAGCCGAGGACATCGCCGCCGACACCCTGACCGGCCGCGCGGTCCGCTCCGACGCCGTCCGCCTGATGACCGCCCACCGCTCCAAGGGCCTGGAGTGGTCCCTCGTCGTCGTCGCCGGCGTCCAGGAGGGCCTGTGGCCCGACCTGCGCCGCCGCGGCTCCCTGCTGGAGGCCGACCGCATCGGGCGCGACGGGCTCGCCGAACCCCTCACCCCCGGCGCCCTGCTCGCCGAGGAGCGCCGGCTCTTCTACGTGGCGGCCACCCGCGCCCGCGAACGCCTCGTCGTCACCGCCGTCAAGGCCCCCGCCGAGGACGGCGACCAGCCCTCCCGCTTCCTCACCGAGCTCGGCGTACCGCCCAAGGACGTCACCGGCCGCCCCCGCCGGCCCCTCGCCGTCCCGGCGCTCGTCGCCGAGCTCCGCGCCACCACCGTCGACCCCGAGGCCTCGCCCGCCCTGCGCGACGCGGCCGCCCGCCGCCTCGCCCGGCTCGCCGCGCTCACCGACGACGAGGACCGCCCGCTGGTCCCCGCCGCGCACCCGCAGCGCTGGTGGGGCCTGTACGAGCCCACCCGCAGCACCGTCCCGCTCCGCGACCGGGACCGGCCCGTCGCCCTGTCCGGCAGCGCCCTGGAGCAGCTCGCCCACACGTGCTCCCTCCAGTGGTTCCTCGGCCGCGAGGTCAAGGCCGACGCCCCCTCCACAGCCGCCCAGGGCTTCGGCAACGTCGTCCACGTCCTGGCCGACGAGGTCGCCTCCGGCCGCACCCCCGCCGACCTCGCCGTCCTCATGGAACGCCTCGACTCCGTCTGGGACGCCCTCGCCTTCGACGCGCCCTGGAAGTCGGCCCAGGAGAAGGAGAACGCCCGCACCGCCCTGGAGCGCTTCCTGCGCTGGCACACCACCGACCGGGGCGGCCGGGAGGCCGTCGCCACGGAGCACGAGTTCGACGTCACCCTCGACGCCGGCGAGTACGCCGTCCGCATCCGGGGCTCCATGGACCGCGTCGAGGCGGACCCGCAGGGGCGCGCGTACGTCGTCGACTTCAAGACCGGCAAGGCGTCGCCCACCAAGGACGAGGTGGCCCGCCACCCCCAGCTCGCCGTCTACCAGCTCGCCGTCCGCGAAGGCGCCGTCGACGAGGCCTTCGACGGCCGCCGCCCGCCGCCCGGCGGCGCCGAACTGGTCCAGCTCCGCCAAGGCGCGGCCGTACGGGACGGCGGCGACGCCGTGCCCAGGATCCAGGCGCAGCAGCCGCTCGACGGCGAGTGGGTCGGCGACCTGCTGGCCACCGCCGCCGGACGGGTCCTGGACGAACGCTTCGCGCCCGCCGTCGGCCGCCACTGCGACCACTGCTCCTTCCGCAGCTCGTGCAGCGCCCGCCCGGAGGGCCGCCAGACGGTGGAGTGACGCCGTACGGCACGGATGCGCGGGAGCCGCCGGGCGGCGCGGGAGCCGCCGGGGGAGCGGGGAAGCCGGGGTCCGGACCCGGCGGGAGACGGGTCGGCGGGGAGTGTCAGCGCGGACGGCTAGCCTTTTCACGTGCCCGCGCGCAGTCACGTCCTCGCCGACCCCGAGCAGCTCAAGGAGCTCCTCGGCATCCCCTTCACGCCCGAACAGCTGGCGTGCGTCACCGCCCCGCCCGCCCCCCAGGTGATCGTCGCGGGCGCCGGCTCCGGCAAGACCACCGTCATGGCGGCCCGCGTGGTCTGGCTCGTGGGCACCGGGGCGGTCGCGCCCGAACAGGTCCTCGGCCTGACCTTCACCAACAAGGCCGCCGGCGAGCTCGCCGAGCGCGTGCGCAAGGCCCTCGCCCGGGCCGGCATCACCGACCCGGACCCCTCCCCGGCCGACGCCGACGCGGCCGGCGGCGAGCCGCGCATCTCCACGTACCACGCCTTCGCCGGCCAGCTGCTGAAGGACCACGGCCTGCGCATCGGCCTGGAGCCCAGCTCCCGCCTGCTCGCCGACGCCACCCGCTTCCAGCTCGCCGCGAAGGTGCTGCGCGAGGCCCCCGGGCCGTACCCCTCGCTCACCAAGTCCGTCCCCGACCTGGTCAGCGACCTGCTCGCGCTCGACGCGGAGCTCTCCGAGCACCTGGTCGAGCCGCCCGAGCTGCGCGCCTGGGACACCGCCCTGCTGGACACCCTCGCGGGAACCAAGCTCAGCAACGAGGACCTGCGCAAGGTGCCCGAGGCGGTGCGCGGCCGCCTCGAACTGCTGGAGCTCGTCGCCCGCTACCGCGCCGCGAAACGCTCCCGCGACCTCTTCGACTTCAGCGACCAGATAGCCCTCTCCGCGCGGCTCGCCACCACCCGGCCCGAGGTGGGCGCGCTGCTGCGCGAGGAGTTCCGGGTGGTCCTGCTCGACGAGTACCAGGACACCTCCGTCGCGCAGCGGCTGCTGCTGTCGGGGCTCTTCGGCGCGGGCAGCGGGCACCCCGTGACCGCCGTCGGCGACCCCTGCCAGGCGATCTACGGCTGGCGCGGCGCCTCCGTGGCCAACCTCGACGACTTCCCCGAGCACTTCCCGCACGCCGGCGGCAGCCCCGCCACCCGCTTCTCGCTCAGCGAGAACCGGCGCAGCGGCGGCCGCCTGCTGGAGTTGGCCAACGGCCTCGCCGCCCCGCTGCGGGCCATGCACGAGGGCGTCGAGGCGCTGCGCCCGGCGCCCGGCGCGGAGCGCGACGGCACCGTCCGCTGCGCCCTGCTGCCGACGCACGCCGAGGAGCTGGACTGGCTCGCCGACTCCGTCGCCCACCTGGTCCGCACCGGGACGCAGCCGCGGGAGATCGCCGTGCTGTGCCGCTCCGCCGGGGACTTCGCGCGCATCCAGGCCGTCCTGGTGGACCGGGACGTCCCCGTCGAGGTCGTCGGCCTCTCCGGGCTCCTCCACCTGCCCGAGGTCGCCGACCTGGTCGCCGTCTGCGAGGTGCTCCAGGACCCCGGCGCCAACGCCTCCCTCGTCCGCCTCCTCGTCGGCCCGCGCTGGCGGATCGGCGCGCGCGACCTGGCCCTGCTGGGGCGGCGGGCGCGGCTGCTGATCGGCCGGGCCCCCGGCAGCCCGCGGACGGACGCCGACGAGCGGCTCGCGGCGGCCGTCGAAGGGGTCGACCCGGCCGAGATCGTGTCGCTGGCCGACGCCCTGGAGACGTTCCTCGACGGAGCCGGGCAGGCCTCCGACGACCTGCCCTTCTCGGCGGAGGCCCGGGTCCGCTTCGCGCACCTCGCCCAGGAGCTGCGCGACCTGCGGCGCTCGCTCGCGGACCCGCTGATGGACGTACTGCACCGGGTGCTGACGGCGACCGGCCTGGAGGTCGAGCTGTCCGCGTCCCCGCACGCGCTGGCCGCCCGCCGCCGCGAGACCCTGTCGAACTTCATGGACGTCGCCGCCGGCTTCGCCGCCCTGGACGGCGAGGCCTCGCTGCTCGCCTTCCTCGCCTTCCTGCGGACCGCGGCGCAGTACGAGAAGGGCCTGGACCACGCGTTGCCCGGCGGCGAGAACACGGTGAAGGTGCTGACGGCCCACAAGTCCAAGGGGCTGGAGTGGGACGTGGTCGTCGTCCCCGACCTCTGCGCGGGCTCCTTCCCCAAGGAGAAGCCGCCGGAGTCCTGGACCTCGTACGCCAAGGTGCTCCCGTACGCGCTGCGCGGGGACGCCCCCACCCTGCCGGGGGACCCGGCGTGGACCTCGGCCGGCCTGAAGGCCTTCAAGGCCGCCCTGAAGGACCACAAGGCCGTGGAGGAGCTCCGCCTCGGCTACGTGACCTTCACCCGCCCGCGCTCCCTCCTCCTGGCCTCCGGCCACTGGTGGGGCCCGACCCAGAAGAAGCGCCGCGGACCGTCCGATTTCCTCACCGCGCTGTACGGGCACTGCGCCGCCGGGTTCGGGGAGATCGAGGCCTGGGCCCCCGAGCCCGACGCCGACGCGGAGAACCCGGCCCTGGCCGGCGAGGCCGGGGCGGACCACTCCTGGCCGCTCCCGCTGGACCGTGACTCCCTGCGGCTGCGCCGCGCGGCGGCCTCGCTGGTGGAGTCCTACCTGGCGGCCCCGCCGCCGGCGCCCGCCGGGGAGGAGCCGTACCTCTGGCCCCCGGACTGCGAGGACCCGTCCCACGACGAGGCCCCGTGGCCGGACCCCGACCCGTACGCCCCCGACGCTCCGGACGGCGCCCCGCACGCCCCCGCGGCCGCCCGGCCCCACCCCGAGGACCCCTGGGCGGAGGACCCCTGGGCCGCCGAGCCGTGGGAGGCCCGGCCGGGGGCCGGGGGTGGGCCCGTGCCGCCCGCCGGCCCCGCCGCGGGCCGCCCGACCCCGGAGGACGCCCGCGCCATCGCCTCCTGGGACCGGGACCTCGACGCCCTGGAGGGCGAGCTCCGCCGTGCCCGCGCGGCCGTCCGGGACGTCGAGCTGCCCTCCGCGCTGTCCGCCAGCCAGCTGCTCCGGCTCGCCGCCGACGAGCAGGGCTTCGCCCGCGACCTCGCCCGGCCCATGCCCAAGCCGCCACAGCCCGCCGCCCGCCAGGGCACCCGGTTCCACGCCTGGGTCGAGTCCCGCTTCGACGAGCTGCCCCTCCCGATGCTCGACGTCCTGGACCCCGCAACGGAGCTGCCCGGCTCCGACCAGGAGATCGCCGACGAGGCCGACCTCGCCTCCCTCAAGGCCGCCTTCGAGCGCAGCCCGTACGCCGACCGGCCTCCGCACCGCATGGAGGCCCCGGTCCAGATCACCCTGGCCGGCCGCGTCATCCGGGGCCGGATCGACGCCGTCTACGCGAACCCCGACGGCTCGTACGAGATCGTCGACTGGAAGACCGGCCGCACCACCGAGGCCGACCCGCTCCAGCTCGCCGTCTACCGCCTCGCCTGGGCGGAAGCCACCGGTACCCCCCTCGACCGGGTCGCCGCCGTCTTCCTCCACGTCCGCAGCGGCCGCGTGATCCGGCCCCGCGACCTCCCCGACCGGGCCCGCCTTGAGCGGATCCTCCAAGGCGAACCGGGCACGGACGGTGACCACCAGGCGGACGGCTAGGCTCGTGGGCATGAGCGACAGCCCGCCGGACAGCGTCGTCCGCACGTACATCGAGACCCACCGCGCCGCCTTCCTCGACGACCTCGCCGAGTGGCTCCGCATCCCCTCCGTCTCGGCGCAGCCCGAGCACGCGGGCGACGTACGCCGCAGCGCCGAATGGCTCGCCGCGAAGCTCAAGGAGACCGGCTTCCCGGTCGCCGAGGTCTGGGAGACCCCGGGCGCCCCGGCCGTTTTCGCGCACTGGCCGAGCGAGGACCCGGACGCCCCGACCGTCCTCGTGTACGGGCACCACGACGTGCAGCCCGCGGCCCTCGCCGACGGCTGGCACACCGACCCGTTCGACCCGGTGGTCAAGGACGGCCGGATGTACGGGCGCGGCGCCGCCGACGACAAGGGGCAGGTGTTCTTCCACACCCTCGGCGTACGGGCCCACCTGGCCGCCACCGGAGCCGCCGCCCCCGCCGTGCACCTCAAGCTGATCGTGGAGGGCGAGGAGGAGTCCGGCTCCGTCCACTTCCGCGAGCTGGTCGAGGCCCGCGCCGCCGAGCTCGGCGCCGACGTCGTGATCGTCTCCGACACCGGCATGTGGTCCGAGACGACCCCCACCGTCTGCACCGGCATGCGCGGCGTCGCCGACTGCGAGATCGACTTCCAGGGTCCGGACCAGGACATCCACTCCGGGGCCTTCGGCGGGGCCGTGCCCAACCCGGCCGCCGTCGCCGCCCGCGTCGTCGCCGCGCTGCACGACGAGGACGGGCGGGTCACCCTCCCCGGCTTCTACGACGGCATCGCCGAGCTGACCGACGCGGAGCGCGAGCTCATCGCGGAGCTCCCCTTCGACGAGTCCGAGTGGCTGCGGACGGCCAAGTCCCACGCGGCCGCCGGCGAGGCCGGCTACACCACCCTGGAACGGGTCTGGGCCCGCCCGACCGCCGAGGTCAACGGCATCGGCGGCGGCTACCAGGGCCCCGGCGGCAAGACGATCGTGCCCGCCTCCGCCCACGTGAAGCTGTCGTTCCGCCTGGTGTCCGGGCAGGACCCGTACGAGGTGGAGACGACCTTCGAGCGCTGGCTGGAGGAGCGGGTCCCGGACGGGATCCGGTACTCCGTCACCTTCGGCGCCCCCACCCGCCCGTGCCTGACCCCGCTGGACCACCCGGCGCTGCGGTCGGTCGTGCGGTCCATGGGCCGCGCGTTCGGCCAGAAGGTCCGCTTCACCCGCGAGGGCGGCTCCGGACCCGCCGCGGACCTCCAGGACGTCCTGGGCGCGCCCGTCCTCTTCCTCGGCATCTCGGTGCCCTCCGACGGCTGGCACTCCCCGAACGAGAAGGTCGAACTGGACCTCCTCCTCAAGGGCGTCGAGACGACCGCCTACCTCTGGGCCGACCTGGCCGCCACCCACCGCCGCACACCCGCCTGAGGCCCGCCGCCCGCCGCCCGCCGCCCGCCGCCCGCCGCCCGCCGCCCGCGGCCCGGCGCACCTGCCGCCCGGCGCCCGTCACACCGCCCTGCCGAGCCTGCCATGCCCTACCACCGGGGGAGTTGGAAGTACCTGTGAGCACCCGTACCGAGCCCGAGCGCCCGATCTCGCTCGCCGCGCCCAGCGGCATCGACCGCGCGGCGCACCACCGCCTGGACGAGGCGTGGCTCGCCGCGGCCTGGAGCCACCCGAGCACCCGCGTCTTCGTGGTCTCCGGCGGTCAGGTCCTGATCGACGACACCCCCGACGGCGGCACCGCGATCGTGATGACCCCGGCCTTCGAGGCCCCGGTCACCGAGACCCACCGCTACTTCCTGGGCAGCGACGAGGACGGCGTACGGTACTTCGCGCTGCAGAAGGACTCGCTGCCGGGCCGCATCGACCAGTCGGCCCGCCCGGCGGGGCTGCGCGAGGCCGGGCTGCTGCTGTCCCAGCGCGACGCCGGCCTGATGGTGCACGCGGTGGCGCTGGAGAACTGGCAGCGCATGCACCGGTTCTGCTCCCGCTGCGGCGAGCGCACGGTGGTCGCCGCGGCCGGGCACATCCGCCGCTGCCCGGGCTGCGGGGCCGAGCACTACCCGCGCACCGACCCGGCCGTGATCATGCTGGTCACGGACGCGCACGACCGCGCGCTGCTCGGCCGCCAGGTGCACTGGCCCGAGGGCCGCTTCTCGACGCTGGCCGGCTTCGTGGAGCCCGGCGAGTCGATCGAGCAGTCCGTCGTCCGCGAGGTGTGGGAGGAGGCGGGCGTCAAGGTCGGCGACGTCGCGTACGTGGCCAGCCAGCCGTGGCCCTTCCCGTACAGCCTGATGCTGGGCTTCACGGCCCGCGCCACCACCTCCGAGATCACGGTGGACGGCGAGGAGATCCAGGAGGCCCGCTGGTTCTCCCGCGCGGACCTGCGCGAGGCGATCGAGAAGGGCGAGGTCCTGCCCCCGTCGGGCATCTCCATCGCGGCGCGCCTCGTCGAGCTCTGGTACGGCGAGCCGCTGCCGCGGCCGATCGCGTAGAAGGTGCCCGTTCCGGCTCCGGCCGGGGTTCGGGCTCCGTAACGTTCGTCACAGCCGGTTCGGCACAGCAGAAGGCCCCCGCCTCGGCGGGGGCCTTTCTGGTGGGCGCGGGGGCGCTCAGACGGCGAGAGCCTGCTTGACCTGCGCCAGGCTCGGGTTCGTCATGACGGACTCCTTGCCGGCGGAGGACTTCACGAGCACGGTGGGAACCGTCTGGTTGCCGCCGTTGGCCTTCTCCACGAACGCGGCGGACGCCGGGTCGAGCTCGATGTTGATCTCGTTGTACGCGATGCCCTCACGGTCCATCTGGCTCTTCAGCCGGCGGCAGTAGCCGCACCAGGTCGTGCTGTACATCGTGACGGTGCCCGTCTCCTGCATGCTGCGCTCTCCTTCGTGCGGCCCCGGCGGTCCGAGTGTCCGAGTAGTCGAACGTACGCGACCGCCCGGCCATTCCCGTAAGTACGACCGGTGCGGACCGCCTGTGGACAGCTTTCCCGCCCGCCCCACCGGACCTGGCAGCATGGCGGGGTGACAGCAGCAACGCACTCCCCGTCCTTCCCCGCCGCCGACCCGGCCGACGCGGTCCTCCTGGGCCTCGACCCGGAGCAGCGCGAGGTCGCGACGACCCTGCGCGGGCCGGTGTGCGTGCTGGCCGGCGCGGGTACCGGCAAGACCCGCGCGATCACCCACCGCATCGCCTACGGCGTCCACTCCGGCCAGCTCATGCCGGCCAGCGTGCTGGCCGTCACCTTCACCAACCGCGCGGCCGGCGAGATGCGCGGCCGGCTCCGCGGCCTCGGCGCGGGCGGGGTCCAGGCCCGGACCTTCCACTCCGCCGCCCTGCGCCAGCTCCACTACTTCTGGCCCAAGGCGATCGGCGGGGACATGCCCCGGCTGCTGGAGCGCAAGGTCCAGTTCGTCGCCGAGGCCGGCGCGCGCTGCCGGGTCCGGCTCGACCGGGGCGAGCTGCGCGACGTCACCGGCGAGATCGAGTGGGCCAAGGTCACCCAGACCGTGCCCGCCGACTACCCGGCCGCCGTCCTGAAGGCCGGCCGCGAAGCCCCCCGGGACACGGCCGAGATCGCCCAGATCTACGCCATGTACGAGCAGCTCAAGCGCGACCGCGGCATGATCGACTTCGAGGACGTGCTGCTGCTGACGGTCGCCATCCTCCAGGACCGCCACGACATCGCCGAGCAGATCCGCGCCCAGTACCAGCACTTCGTCGTGGACGAGTACCAGGACGTCAGCCCGCTCCAGCAGCGGCTGCTCGACCTGTGGCTCGGCGAGCGCGACAGCCTGTGCGTGGTCGGCGACGCCAGCCAGACGATCTACTCGTTCACCGGCGCCACCCCCGACCACCTGCTGAACTTCCGCACCCGCTACCCGCAGGCCACCGTGGTCAAGCTGGTCCGCGACTACCGCTCCACCCCCCAGGTCGTCCACCTCGCCAACGGGCTGCTGAACCAGGCCACGGGCCGGGCCGCCGAGCACCGCCTGGAGCTCGTCTCCCAGCGTGAGGCCGGCCCCGACCCGGTCTACGCCGAGTACCCCGACGAGCCCGCCGAGGCCGAGGGCGTGGCCCGCCGCGTCCGGGACCTGGTCGCGGCGGGGGTCCCGGCCGGCGAGATCGCCGTGCTCTTCCGCATCAACGCCCAGTCCGAGGTCTACGAACAGGCCCTCGCCGACGCCGGGGTCCCCTACCAGCTCCGCGGAGCTGAGCGCTTCTTCGAGCGGAACGAGGTCCAGAAGGCGATCCTCGCCCTGCGCGGCGCCGCCCGCTCCGGGGGGAACGACCCGCTGCTCGACGACGTCGTCGAGCTCGGCTCCCAGGTCCGGGCCGTGCTCAGCTCCACCGGCTGGACCGCCGAGCCGCCCGCCGGCTCCGGCGCCGTGCGCGACCAGTGGGAATCGCTGGCCGCCCTCGTCCGCCTCGCGGAGGACTTCGCCCGCGCCCGGCCCGGCGCCACCCTGGCCGACCTGACGGTCGAGCTGGACGAGCGCAAGGCCGCCCAGCACGCCCCGACCGTCCAGGGCGTGACCCTCGCCTCGCTGCACGCGGCGAAGGGCCTCGAATGGGACGCCGTGTTCCTCGTGGGCCTCACCGACGGCATGCTGCCGATCACGTACGCGAAGACCGACGAGCAGGTCGAGGAGGAGCGCCGGCTGCTCTACGTCGGCGTCACCCGCGCACGGCACCACCTGAACCTCTCCTGGTCCCTCTCCCGCGCTCCGGGCGGAAGGCCCTCCAGGCGCCCCAGCCGCTTCCTGAACGGCCTGCGGCCGGGCTCCGCGGTCCCGGGCACCGGGACGGCCGCCGCGGCCGAGCGGAGCCCCCGCAAGCGCGGCCGCCGCGGACCGGTGCTGTGCCGGGTCTGCGGCAGGACGCTGACCGAGGCCGGCGAGCTGAAACTGACGCGCTGCGAGGACTGCCCCTCCGACATGGACGAGGGGCTCTACGAGCGGCTGCGGGGCTGGCGCGCGGCCCGGTCGAAGGAGCAGGGCCTGCCCCCGTACTGCGTCTTCACGGACAAGACGCTGATGGCGATCGCGGAGGCCGCGCCGTCCGAGGGCGGAGAGCTCTCGATGATCTCCGGCGTCGGCGCCCGCAAGCTCGACCGGTACGGAGCCGATGTCCTGGCCATCTGCGCAGGTCAAGAGCCCGGCACCACAGAACCTGACGACGCGTAGAAACTCGTCGGAAAAATAGTTTGCACATGCCCGGCGAAGCCCCATAGGTTCTTAGCAACGGAAACGGTGGCTTCTCCGAAGCCCCTGATCCGTGCTGTACTTATCCGAATACGCATGGGACGGGCCTCCGGGCCGGTCCCCGAGACGCCGAGAGGAGGCGAGACCAGTGACCAGCTTCATGACCTTCACCGAAATGACCGATCGCTCGGTCGACGCTTCCTGCCTGCTCGGTTCCGTCTCGCTCCTGGGTACCGGTCTGTCTGCGATTTCCGCGGGCAGCCCCGCCGCCCTGCTGGCGACCCTTCCGGTCAGTGAGCGCAATGAGCGACCGATGCAGGCACCGGTGGCAGTAAGGGAAGCCCAGGCACATGGCGCCTATGGGTTTGCCGCCGCGGCCGGTGCCGGATCCACGACGAAGCAGACGAAGAAGCAGCAGCACCACCTGATGTGGGCCTTCCGTGGGCTCGAACCCTGGAGTGATCCAGCCTGACGTGTGTCAGGCCGGCGCCTTCAGGGCCGCGGAACCCCACCCGGGATCCGCGGCCCTTCTGTTTGTCCCCGAACGGGGACGACGGAGCGAAGGGGCCTCGGGACTGGCAGAACCAGTCGGTGTGAGGGCAAACCAGCCGAACCCGGCCGACCGGCCGGAACGACTAGCCACCAAGACGAGGAAAAAACCACCGTGCAACTCGAAGCGCACGCCCCGTCCGTACCGCAGACCCAGACGATCTCCCCGCCCGCAGTCCCGGAGGACCACGCCTTGACCCCGCTCACCGCGCTGACCGCGCTCGACGACGCCATCGAGAACCTCGGCGTACCCGTTCCGTGCCGCACCTTCGACCCCGAGGTCTTCTTCGCCGAGTCCCCGGCGGACGTCGAGTACGCGAAGTCCCTCTGCCGGACCTGCCCGCTCGTCGAGGCCTGCCTCGCCGGGGCGTCCGAGCGCCGCGAGCCCTGGGGTGTCTGGGGAGGCGAGCTCTTCGTCCAGGGCGTCGTCGTCGCCCGCAAGCGTCCCCGTGGCCGTCCCCGCAAGAACCCGGTCGTCTCGGCATGACCGCCCACGGAACCATCGACCGCCCCCTCACGCACGACCCCCTGAAGCAGGCCCCCATGACCCCCCACACCACGAGCGAGCAGCCGCACGGCGCCGCCCACGCAGACTTCATCACCGCAGGCGCGATGACCTCGCGTCAGAACAGGACCCGCGAAATGCAACTCATCCCAGAAGCCCTGGCCCGTGCCCATATGGACGACCGCATGCGTGAGGCCGACGCCGAGCGTCACGCCCTGCGCCTGGTCGCCGCCCGCCGGATGCAGCGCCGCGCCGAGCGCGTCTCGCTGCGCGCCCGGCGCGCGCTGGCCATGGCCGTCATGAACTGACGGCCGGTACGGAGCTGAACCACGTCCCGGGGGGACCGGTCCTAACGGACCGGTCCCCCCGGTGCGTTGCGGGTGGCCGCCGCCCCGTACGGGGATATCGTCCGGAGGTGGACCAGCCGACCCCCCGCCCCGCCCCGTCGGGACCCGAGGCCCAGCCCGTCGTCTGCGCGAGCTGCGGTGCCCGGTCCCCGGACGGCGCCCCGCCGACCTGGACCTGCTCCATGGAGAACGGCGCCCGGCTCTACTTCTGCGACGACTGCGCCCGGGCCAACCTCCGGGCGATCGAAGGCCGGCTCGACTCCTCCTGGTGGTGACCCGCCCGCCACCCCCGCCGCGCGGCCGCCGTCACGGCGTCACTCCGCGGAGGGGAACCCCGGCAGCCAGGAGTCCAGTTCGTCCCGCAGCCGCACCGTCGCGCCCAACTGGCACAGCACCCCGATGGTGCTCAGCGTCACCCGGTGGATCAGCAGGTAGGACGGCGGCAGGTTGATCTGCCGGCCCAACTGGTGCGCGGGGGAGCGCGGGTCGGCGATCCGCGCCGCCTGGCCCCGCAGCCACGGCCGGGTGAAGGTGAACTCCTCGGCCTCGGCGGGCTCGATGATCGGCTTGAGGTACGCCAGCAGCGCGTCGGGGTCCAACTCGATGGACTCCTTCACGAACCCCTCCGCCCGCAGGTGCCCGTAGACCCCCTCGGCGTCGCCGTCCAGGGTCATCCGCAGCGACCGGCCGATGGGCCCCGGCCAGCCGCCGGGCAGCCGGTCGACCGTGCCGAAGTCCAGCACGCCCAACCGCGTCCGGCCGTCCGAACCCGATATCAGCCGGAAGTTGCCCGGATGCGGGTCCGCGTGGAGCAGCCCGGTGCGCGCGGGTCCGGAGAAGAGGAACCGGGCCAGCAGCTGACCGGCGCGGTCGCGCTCCTCCCGGCTGCCGTCGGCTATCACCTCCGACAGCGGGGTGCCCTCCATCCACTCGGTCACCAGCACCTGGTCGCCCTGGTGCACGACGTCCGGCACGACCACGTCCGGGTCGTCCTCGAACGCGTCCGCGTGGGTGCGCTGGGCCTCGGCCTCCAGCTCGTAGTCCAGCTCCTCGGAGACCCGGTCGCGCAATTCCTTGATCAGCGGCTTGATGTCCATGCCCGGGACGAGCGGACCCAGCAGCCCCGCGAACCGCCCCAGCTGCTTCAGGTCCGAGAGCAGCGCCTCGCCCGCCCCCGGGTACTGGACCTTGACCGCCACCTGCCGGCCGTCGTGCCACACCGCCCGGTGGACCTGACCGATCGAGGCCGCCGCGGCCGGCTTGTCCTCGAACTCCTCGAACAGCTCCCGCCAGTCCGCGCCCAGCCGTTCCGCCAGCACCTGGTGCACCGTCGCCGCGGGCAGCGGCGGGGCCGCCTCCTGGAGCTTGGTCAGGGCCGCCCGGTAGGGCCCCGCGACCTCCTCGGGAAGGGCCGACTCGAAGACCGACAGGGCCTGGCCGAACTTCATCGCCCCGCCCTTCAGCTCCCCGAGCGTCTTGAAGAGCTGCTCGGCGGTCCGCTGCTGGAGCTCGCGCGCCACGATCTCCGCGGACTTGCCGCCGATCCGCTTGCCCAGCCCCCACGTGGCCCGTCCCGCGATGCCGAGCGGCAGCGCGGCCAGCTTGACGGTGCGGGTGACCGCCTTCCGGGGAAGATCAGACATGCGCCCCTCCAGTTCCCAGACAGCTGCGCCGCAAGCGGCGGTTCGCGAAGACCCCTCGGACCCAAGGCATCCTGTCATGGCCCCTCGGCCCGGTCGGCTCCCGATCCTCCTCCCGTCCGCTCGAGCACGGCCGGACGGCCCGCGGCCGCACCGCACGGGCAGTCGGGATGCGGGCCGACCCCGGAGCGCTCCCAGTGGAGCGACGGGAGGGCCGCCTCCCAGCGGGCGCCCGTGGAGGCGGGCAGCTCCCCGTCGAGGAAGGACAGCGCGTGGGCCGCGGCCAGACCGGCGGTCGCCGTGGACAGCCCCAGGTCACAGGCGGCGGTCGCGCGCCGCCGGTGGGCGGAGCGCCACTGCACCAGCATCCTGGGCCAGGCCCCGTCCCGCTCCACCCGGTCGCGCTCCATGCACCCCGCGCACGCCGTGGCCCCCGGCAGCACCAGCGGACCCACCAGCCCGGTGCCCTCCAGCACCCCCGCGTACAGGTGCGGGACGCCCGAGGCGACCCAGCCGGCCGCGGTCTCCGGGTCGGGTGCCCAGGCGTGCAGCCCGTCCCGCGGGGCCACGACCACCAGGGCCAGCCCCGCCTCCGGGCCGTCCCGCTCCCCGGCCCGCGGCGTCCGCCCCGGGGCGGACTCGCGCACCAGCCGGACCGCGGCCTCGGCGCGCAGCCGGCCCACGCTCGCCGCCCCCAGCCCGCCCGGCGCCACGTCCGCCGGCTCCACCCGGCCCCCGTCGAGCACCTCGACCCGGCCCACGCCCGCGCCCGCCAGGACCGCGGCGATCACGGCCCCCACCCGGCCGCCGCCGCGCACCTGGACCCGTACCGCCCGGCGCGCGGCCACGCCCCGCAGGTCCCCGCCGGGCTCCCGGCGGACCAGGGACAGCGAGCCCAGGTCGGGCCCCAGCCGCTCCAGCTCCTCCGGGCGCCCCCGCACGGCCTGCGCCCGCGGGCCGCCGGCCGTGGCGTCGTCGAGCAGGCCGGCTCCCGCCAGCCGCCGGACCAGCTCGTCGGCCACGCCGGCCGGTAGCCCCATCCCCGAGGCCTCGGCCCGCAGCAGGTCCATTCCCCGGGTCCCGTCGATCCGGTCGATGAGCGAACCGGTCGCCGTGTCCACGGGGCCGAAGACCACCGCGTGCGCCGGGGTCACCCCGAACTGCACCGTCCGCAGATCCCGCCACGCCCGCGCCAGCGCCGGCTTCACCTTCGGATACATCGCCGCCCCCTCGATTCGCTCCCGCACTCACTTCCCGTCCGTCGCCCACAGTGCCCGCCCGCCGCGTTCCGTGCGGAGGTTTGTCCACAGGCTGGGGGTATCGGGCATATGAAAAGGAAAAAGGAGTGTTCCGGCCGCGGCCTGCGAATCCATCCCGTTCGAACGCCGGACCTGCGGGACTTCCACGACGGCCAGCGGGTACCGTCGTGCCGTGTCCGCCGATCCACCGCAGCGCGCCGTCGAAGTCCGCCGGAGCGCGCGCCGCCGCAGGACCGTATCCGCCTACCGCGAGGGTGACCGTACGGTCGTCCTCATCCCTGCCCGGATGTCCGAGGCCGAGGAGCAGCGCTGGGTGGGCGTGATGCTCGACAAGCTCGCCGCCCAGGAGGGCCGGCGGACCCTCGGGGATGCCGAGCTCACCGCGCGCGCCGAGCGCCTGTCCGAGCAGCACTTCGGCGGCCGGGCCCGCCCCCGCACCGTCCGCTGGGTCACCAACCAGAACACCCGCTGGGGCTCCTGCACCCCGTCCGAGGGCAGCATCCGGCTCTCGCACCGCCTCCAGGGGATGCCGGAGTACGTCGTCGACTACGTGCTCCTGCACGAGCTGGCGCACCTCCTCGTACCCGGCCACGGCCCCCGGTTCTGGGAGCTGCTGGAGGCCTACCCCCGCACCGAGCGGGCCCGCGGATACCTGGAGGGAGTGGTCGCCGCCGAGCGCCTCCCGAAGGTCCCCGCCGACGCCGAGGAGTGACACGGCCCCCGCCCGGGACATCACGCACGGTGATATGTACCGGGTCGGTACCGACTTGGCCGGATGTCCGTCGTTGCCGTTAGCCTGAGCGGCACGCATTCACAGTCGGGATGGGGGACGGTCGTACGTATGGCCAGGGAATTCCAACGCGGCCACAAGGCCAAGATCAGTGATTTGACGGCGGGCACCGACCTGTACGTGGGCGTCCAGATCTCCGGACCCGGACTCGCCTTCGACATCAGCTGCTTCGGCCTCGACGCGAACGAGCAGCTTTCGGACGACCGCTACTTCGTCTTCTTCAACCAGCCGAAGTCGCCGGAGGAGTCCATCCAGCAGCTGGGCGCCCAGGCCGGTGACAGCGAATCCTTCCGGGTGACGCTGGACCGCATCCCGGCCTCGATCCACAAGCTGTCCTTCACCGCCACCATCGACGGCGCCGGACAGATGTCGCAGATCGGCCCCGGCTACATCCGCGTCGTGGCCGGCGGCGAAGAGGTCGTCCGGTACGCGTTCACGGGCTCCGAGTTCACCACCGAGCGGGCCGTGATGCTCGGCGACTTCTACCTCAAGGACGTGTGGCGCTTCGCCGCCGTCGGCCAGGGCTTCGACGGCGGACTCGACGCGCTGCTGCGGAACTTCGGCGGCGAGGTCGCCGAGGAGGCGCAGCCCGAGCAGCAGGTACCGGCCCAGGGCGGCGCCGCCCCCGGCTTCGCCCCGCCGCCGCAGGCCGCCGCCCCCGCGCCCTCGTTCGGCGCCCCGGCCCACCAGGCCCCGCCCGCCCCGGCCCCCGCGCCGCCCTTCGGCGCGCCCGCGCCCGCCCCGGCCCCCGTCCACCAGCCGCAGCCCTACCAGCCGCCCGCCGCCCCGGCCCCGGCCCCGGTGCACGCCGCGCCCACGATGGCCGCGCCGCTCGCCCCGCCGGCCCCCGCCCCGTACGGGCAGCCGCAGCAGCCCTCGTACGGCCAGGTCCCCCCGCCGGCCCCGGCCCCCGCCCCCTACGGGCAGCAGCCGGGCCACGGCCAGCCGCCCGGGCACGGCCAGCCGCCCGGCTACGGACAGGTCCCGGGCCAGCCCCCCGGCTACGGCCAACAGCCCGCCCCCGCCCCCGCGCACCAGGCCGCGGCCGGAGCCGGACTCGCCGCCGCGCTCCAGCCGTACAAGGAAGCCCCCACCGGCGCCCGCTGGACCCCGCAGAACCAGCAGCTCATGCGGGTCGACCTGTCGATGGGCGGCCAGGCCGTCCTCGCCCGCCAGGGCAGCATGGTGCTGTACCAGGGCAAGGTGGACTTCAGCTACAAGGGAGCGGGCTTCGCCGGCCGCATCGTCGGCAACGCCACCGGCCAGGAGATGCAGCTCATGCGCTGCACCGGCCGCGGCCAGGTCTTCCTCGCCGAGAACGGCGCCCACCTGCACGCCATCGAGCTCCAGGGCGACGCCATCTGCGTCTCCGCCGAGGCGGTCCTCGCCTTCGACGAGTCGCTCCAGCACGAGGTCCGCCGCATCGAGGGCCACGGCATCCCCGGCGGCGCCCTGTTCACCATGCAGTTCCAGGGCACCGGCACGGTGATCGTCAAGACGCACGGCGTCCCGGTGGTCCTGCCCGTCACCCCGACCACGTTCGCGGACAGCAACGCCATCGTCGCCTGGTCCGCGGCCTCGCAGGTCATCCTGTCCAGCCAGGTCCGGCTCCGGCGCAACGCCTACCCCGGTCACAGCGGGGAGACCGTGAACCTCCAGTTCCGCGGTGCTCCCGGCAACTTCATCGTCGTCCAGCCGTACGAGGTCTGAGGGAGCCCGACATGAACGCAATGAACCAGCAGCTCGCGGGCTACGCCCCGACCCCCGTCACGGCCCGCATGGAGAACCACGGCCGGGCCATGCTCAAGGTCGCCATGCAGAGCGGCCAGGACCTCTTCGCGCGCACCGGCTCGATGGTCGCGTACGAGGGCTTCGTCCAGTACGAGCCCAACCCGCCGGCTGTGCGCCAGATGGCCTCGCAGTGGCTCACCGGCGAGAGCGCCCCGCTGATGAAGTGCACCGGCGACGGCCTGCTCTACCTCGCCGACTACGGCGCGGACGTCGTCGTCATCAACCTCGACAACGACGCGCTGTCGGTCAACGGCAGCAACCTGCTCGCCTTCGACGCCCACCTCCAGTGGGGCGTCGAGCGGGTCAAGGGCATGGCGAAGTTCGCCGGCCAGGGCCTGTTCAACGTGCAGGTCTCCGGCACCGGCTGGGTCGCCATCACCTCCCGCGGCACGCCGATCGTGGTCGACTGCGGCCGCGGCGACGACGAGACGTACGTGGACCCCGACGCACTCGTCGCCTGGTCCCCGAACCTCAAGGTCAAGGGGAAGCGCAGCTTCAAGGCCTCGTCGATGATCGGCCGGGGCAGCGGGGAGGCCTACCAGATGGCCTTCTCCGGCCAGGGCATCGTCGTCGTACAGCCCAGCGAGGACAGCACCGACCGGCTCCGGGCCCGGGGCTGAGGGGGAGCGGACACATCATGCAGAGCGCACTTTTCGCCCACGCCGAGGCACAGTCCCAGGAGCGGTACGCGGTCCAGAACCCGCAGCTGCTGCGGGTCTCGCTGACCGGCACCGACGACGTCCTCGCCCGCAAGGGCGCGATGGTCGCCTACCAGGGCATCATCGACTTCGACGGCGAGTACCAGAGCTCCACCCAGCGCAACGCCCGCGCCCGCACCGGCGAGGGCCTCGACCTCATGCGCTGCTCCGGGCAGGGCACCGTCTACCTCGCCAACCTGGCCCAGTACGTCCACGTCGTGGACGTGGACCAGGAGGGCCTCACCGTCGACAGCAGCTACGTGCTCGCCCTGGACTCCACGCTGCACACCGAGGCCATCGCGGTGGACAGCCAGTACGGGATCTCCGGGTCCGGCAAGTACCAGCTCAACATCACCGGCCGCGGCAAGGTCGCCCTGATGACCTCCGGCCAGCCGCTGATGATGCAGGTCACGCCGGACAAGTACGTCAACGCCGACGCGGACGCCGTCGTTGCCTGGTCCACCTCGCTGCGGGTCCAGATGCAGGCCCAGACCCACTCCACCGGAGTCTGGCGGCGCCGCGGCAACACCGGCGAGGGCTGGGAGCTCAGCTTCCTCGGCACCGGCTTCGCGCTGGTGCAGCCCAGCGAGGTGCTGCCGCCGCAGAACGCCCAGCTCGGACAGGGCGCCGCCGCGCAGTTCGGCATGGGCCAGCAGGGCGCGCACGGGCAGAACCAGAACAACGCCTGGAACTAGCCGTCCCGGGTACGACGGTGCAGGGGCGGTCCCGCGCGGGACCGCCCCTGCACCGTCGGTGCCCGGGGGGGGGGGGGCGCGGCCCGGGTTGCGAGGGGGGGGGTCGGATACAAATAAGACGCGGC